>CAYUBX010000411.1:0-4025 GCA_964443165.1 uncultured Acidimicrobiales bacterium | reverse complement strand
CCTCGTTTGCCCCGCTGTACGACAACGTCCTGACCATCGCGTCCACCGACAGCGCTGACGGCCGCTCGTCCTTCTCCAACTACGGGCAGGCGACCGTGACCATGGGGGCGCCGGGCAGCCACATCCTGTCGACGGTTCCAGGCGGCACCTGGAAGAACGCGAGCGGGACCTCGATGGCTGCGCCGATGGTGGCGGGCGCCGCAGCGCTCCTCATCGGGGATCTGCCCGGAGCGACACCACAGGAAGTCGGGAACCGCCTCATCGCAGCCGCGGACCAGCTCGGCGCCCTGTCGGGCCGGCTGGTGAATCCGGTGCGCCTCAACGTCGGCCAGATGTACGACAACCTCGGCGCGCCGATCCGAGTGGAGGCGCGCGGACTCGACGTCGCGTACGAATCGACGGGTGTGGACGCCGACCTCCACATCCGGGTGAACGACACCGCGATGTTGACCGGGCGGGAGTTCGTGTGGAACGCCCGGCTTCTGGTGAGCCACGAGAACTCCGCATACGGCGTGGTCGGCCACGAGATCGTGGTCGGAGGAACTGTGTCGCGTACCGACGACACCGGCGTGGTCCCGCTCACCGGCGCGCAGTCGATCACCGTCCAACCGGCGCTCGGCACCACGGGTATCACGATCGGCGTCGAGACGTCGTTGCCCGCGGGCACCTACGCACTGGTCATCGAGGCTGCTGCCGCCGACGGCTCGGGACTCGTCGCACCGCCGCAGGCACTCTTCTTCGCGGTGCAAGAGGGATCAGCCCCCACACCGCCGGCCCCGTCGCCGACGACGGCCGCCCCGAGCCCTCCTCTGAGCCCGACCCCGACGACGAGCGCTCCGGGACAACCGTCCCCGACAACTTCACCAGCGGTGCCGCCTCCGTCGAGCCCGGACGCCACCGGACCCGTACAACCGCAGCCGGCTCCCGAGCCGTCCCCGCAGCCGACCACGACCCTCGTGGGCGGCGCTCCGCCGGCCACCACCACGGCTCCTCCCGTGGGCGACTCGCCGCCGCAGGATCCGGCCGCCCCTCCAGCGGATCCTGGGGCACCACCACCGGCTGAGCCGGAGGTCCCGGGCGATCCGGGGCCGACCACGAGTGCCCCGGGCTCAGCTCCCACGCCGACGACTGCACCCTCGACGGGCCCGGCTCCGTCGACTGTGCCTCCAACGACCACCGGGCCCTCGACGCCGCGCCCCAGCCCGTCGCCCGCCCCCGCCCCCATGCCTCCACCCGCGCCGGTCGTGTGGGCGCTCTTCTCGATCTCCCCGGGTGCGGCGGAAACCAACGCGGCGACCTTCGTGACGTTGACCGGCCTCTTCCCGCAGCTCCCACACGTCTGGTTCGGGGACACCAAGGCCACGGTCCTGAGCGGGAGCCCGACCAAGCTCGTCGTGGAGGTCCCGAGGACCCGACGCGCCGGCTCGGTCGACGTCGAGCTTCGAGTCAGCGATGACGTGGTGCTGAGCTCGCCCGGCGGCTTCATCTTCTACGACCGGGGCACACCCAGCCCGCCGCCGGCACCATCGACCACCATCGTCACGCCGGTCGAGCCGACGCCGCCCGATGACTCCCCGGACTCTCCGGGAGGTGCGACAACGACCGTCCCCGGCGATGGCGCCCCCACCCCGACCACCACGCCTGGCGCCCCATCGCGCTGGTATCAACCGGGAGACGACTACGGCTTCGGGGCGCCGGTCGATCTGCCTGGAGGTTTGCGAGGCGCGCCGCTCACCTCCGGGGGACCGCTGAGCGACCCGCCGCCATCGTCATGGTCGTCGCAGCGATGCCAGACGACCGCCTGTCGCGGCGTGTCACTCTGAGGCCGCGACGGCCCGCTTCCAGCCGTTTTCGCCACGGCAGCGAACCGTCCTCACTGCTGATCGTCGATCACGCGGACGCCACCCAAGTCGTCCGCCACCTTCGCGTCAGACGGGTGATCGACGATGTCCGCTGCGAGATGGGTGTTGGGCTCGCTGGGCCATCGCGGAGCGAGGAACGAGGCGATTCGGCCGCGTCGCTGAGACAGAGCGAGGGCGGTCAGCATGCCCCCGAGGAACAGCGATGCGACCGGCCACGCCAGCGACCGCGCCGTCGCGAAGAGCTGGCCGCTGAGCCACTCGTTGTCAGCGAGCTGATCGTCAGCAGCCGTGATCAGAGCGAGGCTCTCGGACGCAGGGATCCTGGGCTGTGGCGCATCCGACAGGTCGATCAGCCAGGGTGAGGGGTCCTCGTCGGCGAGAAGGGCCGTGATCAGCTGGGTCAGAACCTCGGCCTGAAGTTCGTGACCCAGAGGGTTGGGGTGCATCGATCCGTGCACCCACGATCCCGGATCCAGCCGATCGGCGATCGGACCGTCCGGCGGGCCGAGAAGGATCATGTTCGCCGCCGGGACGGCGTCGCACTGCCGATTTCCGGCGAACACGCCAGATGTGTCGGCGACCATCACGCCGGCATCTCCGGCGGCGCGGGCGATCGTGGCATTGAGAACCTCGACGAACTCGACGACGAAGGCGAACTCGGCGACCGACGCGACGCTCCGGCAGTCCGTGGTGTCCACGAAGAGGGGATATGGCACCACGACGACCGGAACATCGCCCGTGGCCTCGTCGATGCGTTGGTACGTCATCGCGAGTCGATCCTGAAGCGACTCCGCCTTGGCGAACCACTGTCTGCTCTCGTCGGCGCAGTTCGCTGGAAGCAGGCACGCCTTCACGATCGACTCGAAGCCGGAGTCATTGCCTCCGATGCTGACGAGCACCACTTCGACGGCCGCGCGCGCCGCAGGGTCGACGATGACCGGGTCCTCCGAGAACAAGCTCTCGAGCTGGGAGAGCGCGCCGGCGATCGGCGAACCGAGGTTGCCCTTCTGGCCCTCGTCGGTCACGTGCGTGGTGAGGGCGCTCGAGCACGCCAGCGAGATCGCCTGCATCGGTGGCTCCTGTGCTGCCGCGACCAGGAACGGGTATGCGGTGACCGCCCGTCGGCAGGTGTTGCCCTCGGCGTGTTTGGTGTTTGTTCCCTCGAAGAAGGTGGGGGCGCCTTCGCCGGAGATGAAGGAATCGCCGATCGCGAGGATCGCGGGTGTCTCGCTCGCAAGCGCAGGGATCTGGGCGTCGTTGCGTTCGTCGAGCGCCCAGACGAGCACCACCCCAGCGAGCAGCATGAAGACGAGTCCCTCGCCTCGGAACACGAACCACGCGCCGACGAGCGCGACGACTGCCGCCACGACGATTGCGAAGCCATCCCAGTCGAACTGTCGGGTGACAGAGACCAGAGCGACCGTCACGAATCCGTAGCCGACGACGAGCACCAGATTCCAGACGGATCGGCGGGCGACCAGCCGCGTTCCGGCCAGCCCCAGCGTCGAGATGCCGGTGATCCCGAGCAACACCCCCAGGAGCAGCGGTGGGCGATCGGGCGCTCGCGCTCCGATGACGGCGAGGGTGACGCCCGCGACCGCGGTGAGAAGCGAGAGGGTCAGCGCGATCGTGGTGCGCCTCGCGCGGGCGCGGTGCGCGGCCTTGGCATCGAGGAACCGTCCGTTGTCGGGGGTGAGGAGGTCGAGGACCGGGAGGAATCCCATCTTGAGCGCAGCCAGACCACCGACCCAGAGGCTGGCCGCGGTGAGCGTGTTGCCCTGGTCCCATGCGACACGGGGCGCGCTGATCGTGACGAGGACCAGACCCGCGGCCACCCAGACCCACGGGTAGTTCACGGCGTTATCGCGCAGCCGAACCCCGAGAGCCACCGTGCCGACGATCGCGACGACGACGCCGATCGCTGCGGTGGCTTCCCATTCCATGACGACGCCGACCCACACGGTGGCGGCACCGACTCCGACCAGGCTCAGGCCGGTGAGGAGCACTCGTCGCCTGCCCTGCGTGCAGGCGAGGTGGTCGAACACCTCGCGCAGCATCGTGAGGGCCGCAGCAGCGCCGAGGACGCCACTTCCGGTCAGCGCGAGCGTCGCGGGGAGATCGCTCTCCTGGCGTGCGGCGAACAGGAAGATGAGGCTGATCGCG
>CAYUBX010000410.1:0-4030 GCA_964443165.1 uncultured Acidimicrobiales bacterium | reverse complement strand
CAAGGTCACGACGCCGCGACGGGTGACATCGGCGCGCAGCATGATCGCGTCGGGCCATCCTGCGGCCTCGATGAGATGCGGCACGCTCAGGCGGCCGCGGTCAAGGCGACGCACGGACTCGCGTGCGAGGCCTGTGCCGCCCGGGAAGTCACGCGTTGGTGCTGACCAGGGCTGATGCCGCCATCCTGGTTCGGCGTGTTCCGCATTCTCTACCGGCTCTTGACCAGCCTCGCTCGGCTCGCAATGAAATCGGGGCGCTCCAAGGACCTCGAACTCATCGTCCTCCGCCACCAGAACGCCATGCTGCGACGCCAGATCGCACGACCCGCGCTCACCGACGACGACCGAACCCTGCTCGGAGCAATCGCTGCCGTGCTCCCCCGCCGACTTCGCAATGGCTGGATCGTGACGCCCGATACGCTGCTGCGATGGCACCGCCAACGAATCGCCAAGCACTGGACTCAGCCTCCTGGCCGACGCTTCGGTCGGCCACCCACCAGTGCTGAGCTGCGTCGGCTGATCGTGCGCCTCGCTAAGGAGAACCCGACCTGAGGACACCGGCACATCCAGGGAGAACTCGCTCAACTCGGCCACACGATCGCCAAGACCACCCTGTGGCAGATCCTCACCGAAAACAGCCTCGACCCCTCCCCCAACCGCTCCGAGGTGACCTGGAGCGAGTTCTTGCAGTCACAAGCCGCGGTCGCCTGCGACTTCTTCACCGTCGACACCGCGCTCTTGCGCCGCTACTACGTCCTGTTCTTCATCAACATCCAGACCCGCGAAGTGTTCTACGCCGGCGCCACGGCAAACCCGACCAGTGCCTGGACCACCCAAGCGGCCCGCAACCTCTTCCTGCGCCACAGCGACCAACTCGACACCGCTCGGGCACTGGTCCGCGATCGCGGGAGCCAGTTCGTTGACGCGTTCGACGAGATCTTCCGGACCGAAGGCTTCAAGATCCTCAAGACCCCAGTCCGGACCCCGGTCGCAAATAGTTTCGCCGAGCGCTGGATCGGATCGATCCGACGTGAGCTTGTCGATCGCACCATCGTCTGGAACCGCCGCCAGCTCGAACGACTGGTGGGCGACTACATCGAGCACTACAACCAGCATCGGCCTCACCAGTCTCTCGGCCAGCGCCCGCCGACGCCGGACCACGGTCCGCCCGAGGCTCCGCCAGCGACCGTCACCGTGCTGCGCACCAGCCGATGCGACGGCCTCATCGACGAGTACCGAAACGCCGCCTGACCAGCCACGACCGACTTTCCGGGCGGCACAGGGGTCACCACACGCCGCCAGCGAACGCGCTGCGCACTGACTGGCAATCAGCGCCCGCACCGACCCAGCCACAGGTGACCTTCAGCTAGGGAGCTCCTTGGATCACAGAGCTCGAACGCCTATTCGTGTCGGAGGGGGGACTTGAACCCCCACACCCTTAACGGGCACTAGATCCTTAGTCTAGCGCGTCTGCCAATTCCGCCACTCCGACGTGACCCCGGCTGGCCGGGGCAGGCGTCCACTGTAGCAACCACCCTCCGGCGGTCCACAACGGGTTGGGACGGTTCCGCTGACCCTCAGTTTCGTGCGAGCCAACGGAGGAAGGCGAACGTGTTCGACGCCTTCGGACCATGCCCGCCACTGATTTCAACGGCCCCCCGCTCCCCGATCTCGAACGCCGCCTCCCCACACAGGCCGCCATCGTCGCGGCCGAGACAGCCGATTTCCTAGGCCTCCTCGCTGCCTCCGACAGGTGCTCGGGCTGGCGAGGCGATGGGGTGAAGGGCGACGCCCACTGGATGAACTGGCACCTGGACATATCGTTCCCCATCGCACGGCTCCGAACTGCACAGCGCGGAGCTGATCGACGTGCTCATGGAGCGCTCGCGCGAGGGGCTGCCGTTCCGCTCATGGACGGTCAGGAACCCGGGCTGACGCTCCACTGCCAAGCGTTCCAGGTCACGAACATCGACCATCCGCCACCTGCAACGCCCTGAACACCGGGCTGCCAGGCCGCGACTCGGTCCGAGACCCACAGCGGGCGGGCAACGGCGTCCACGGCCAACCGCTCGAAGAGCGGCCCCGTATCGCCCGCGTCCGCCAACTCGGCCTCGCCCGGTAGCACCTCGTCGAACAGGCATGACCAGCACGGGGACGGCCCGAGATAGGCCTCGGCGACCAGCACCTCGAAGTCGTCGTCTGCCGCCCACTCCGCGACGAGCCGACTGGGTCCGACCCGCAGCTCGGGCACCACACCACCGTCGTCATCGGCTTGGATCTGCACCGCCCGCGCCATGGCACCGAGCATCGGGACGTCCTCAGCGACGCTCAGCGTCACCTCACGGTCCAACGACCCGACCGGCCGTTCCTCCAGCCCATCGAACGGTCGAGCCACCGACTCCCCCTTCAGGAGGGAGCCGACGAATGCGTCGGGGTCGAATCCGGTGAGCAGAGACCTTCGAGCATCCCGCGAGAGTCGATCGACGTCGAGGAACACCATCGCGTGCCAGCCGCCACCCCCGTCCACGCCCTGCCCGCAGCCCTCGACGTCGTCGCACACGTAGGTCTGCAGGCCAGGCGCCGCCCAGGGCGCGATGACGTCGAGCTCGCCACGGGCGAAGAGCTGCAGCAACGTCGTCTGATCCGGCACCACCACCAGTCGCAGCTCGTCGAGCCACGGCCCTTCCCCCGCCGCCACGCCCCACCAGGAGTCGTTGGGAATCAGCACGGTCTCGAGACCCTCGGTCTCCGAGGCCACCATGAACGGGCCACCAAACAGATGAGGCTCAGCCGGAACGACCGTGTCGACGCCAGACCAGAGGCGGCGCCACCCGGGCAAGGGCTGGGTCAAACGGACGGTGATGAGTCCGTCCTCTGATTCGTCGACGGAGGCGACGAATCGATCGTTCGCAGTTCTTCGCAGATCGGAGCCGTCGATCGCCGAGCCGTCCGACCACATCGCCCCCGGGCGCAACCGAAACGACACCTCGCGAAGATCGGCCCTCTCGACGACCGTCCCCGGCTCGACGAGGCGCGGTGCCCAACCACCCCCGGGGCGCGGCGTGAAGAGCTGGGGATGGATCAGCGCCCGAGCGATGTCGCCACCGACATGGGGCGCGTCGGGGCTCGGCTCGATCCACATACCCACCGTCACCGATCCCGAGCGCACGCGTGGTTCGTCGACGACGGGCAACGTCAGAGGCACCGACGGCGCCTCGGTGCTCACCGTCACCTGCGTGAGGTCGGCAGTGGTCGACGGGGCGCGATCGGGTTCGGAGTCCGAGCAAGCGGTGACGAACAGTGCGACCCCGAGCAGAACTCGGAGTGCCCTACGCCAGGAGCAGACCAAGAACCAGCGTGGTGAAGGCGAAGACGATCGCCACCACGATCGTGATGCGGTTGAGGTTCTTCTCCGCGACCGTCGAGCCCGCGGCCGTCGATCCAACGCTGCCACCGAACATGTCAGACACACCGCCGCCCTTACCGCTGTGCAACAGCACGAGGCCGATGAGGGCGAACGCCGCGACGAGATGGACGGCACCGACAATCCAGGTCATAACGGAGTCAGAGGTTACCAGCGCCCGCCGCAACTACCGCAGCACGCACGCGAGCCGGCGAGAGTGGAAGCTCGTCGATGGTGACCCCGAGCGGCGCCAGGGCGTCGCACACGGCATTGGCGATCGCCGCGTAGGGGCCGAGAGTTCCTCCCTCGCCCACGCCGCGGATCCCGTTGAGGTTGTCTGCCGGGTCCTCGACGTGCCCCAGCACGATCTCCGGCATCTCCAGCGCGGATGGGAGGAGGTAGTCCATCAGCGTCCCGGTGGTGAGCTGGCCGTGTTCGTCGTACACGAAGTGCTCGTACAGCGTTCCGCCCACCCCTTGCGCGAGCGCGCCCTGCACCTGCCCCTCGACGATCATCGGGTTGATCATGCGCCCGGTGTCCTCGACAACCACGATCGTTCGCACGTCGACTTCGCCCGTCTCGATGTCGACCTCGACCACGGCGGCCTGGGCACCCGCTGCGAACGTG
>CAYUBX010000409.1:1193-4042 GCA_964443165.1 uncultured Acidimicrobiales bacterium | reverse complement strand
CGGGCAGGTCCATGGCGGGGGTCAGGATGGGGATCCACCCGTCGGCCCACTCGACGAGGTGTCGGGTCATCAGCGGTCTCAGCTCGCCGCCGAGAAGGATCGGGATGCCAGCCGGATCGACCGGCTTGGGGTAGGACCACGACGGTTCGAGCGACAGGACCTCGCCGCGATGGCTCGCTTCGTGATCGCGCCACAGCGTACGCATGATGGCGACCGCGTCGCGCACGCGCTCCCGGCGAGTGCCCCACGTCGCGCCGTGGGCCTCCATCTCCTCGCGGTTCCACCCGAACCCGACCCCCATCTCCACCCGCCCTCCGCCGGTGTAGTGGTCGAGGGTGGCGAACTCCTTCGCGAGGTAGATGGGGTCGGCCTGGTTGAGCAGCGTCACAGATGAGCCGACGACGAGGCGCTCGGTGGCGGCAGCGGCCATCGCAAGCGACGAGATCGGGCCGTTGATGTGCCAGTAGATGTCGGGGAGCTCGGGTCGTTTGGGTGAGGCACCGGGAAACGGCGAGAGCCGACTGGCGGGGATGTGGGAGTGCTCCGCCAGGTGCAGCGATTCGAAGCCCCGCTCTTCACATGCTCGAGCCAGCCCCGCAGGCGACATTCCTCGGCACGTCGAGAACATCGTGACCCCGACCGTCATGTCCCCGTAGCGCCGTTCCCCCATGGCGCTCAACCTAACTGCCAGCCTCCACGGTGACTGTGGTGACCGTCCAAGCTGGCAGAAGGGGGAGCTGCGTCGGCCTAGATTGCCCGCATGGCGACGCTGACCAAGGACTTCGGGGCGAACCGCGGCGACGAGATGGCGCTGCTCGACGACGAGCGGCAGCGAACCTGGGCCGAGCTGGATGACCGGGTCAACCGGCTCACCAACGCCATGCGCGACGCAGGCCTGGGGTGGGGCGACACCATCTCGGTCGTGGCGGGCAACAGGTGCGAGTGGTTCGAGGTCGCGATGGCGTGCGCTCATGCCGGCGTGACCTACGTGCCGGTCAACTGGCACTGGTCGCCCGCAGAGCTCGCGTACGTGCTCGATGACTCGGGGTCGTCCGCGGTGTTCGTGGGTCACCGTTTCTCCGAGGAGGTTGCTGCGGCCCTCGACGACGAGCAGACGTCGGGCATCCGCCTGGCGGTCGCGATGGGCGGTACCGCGGGGTCGAGGTTCGACGACTACGACGACCTGCTCGCGTCGGCGTCGGCCGGCGAACCGACGGACCAGGCGCTCGGCGGGCCGATGTTCTACACGTCGGGCACGACAGGGTGGCCGAAGGGGGTGCGGGGCGCGCTGTCGGGTGGCGGCGACGAACCGATCCCCCCTGAGGTTCTGCAGCTGATCAGTGCGGGCTTCAGCGAATTCTTCCCGGTCCCGGGGGTGAGCGTGTTGTGCGGGCCCGTGTACCACTCGGCACAGTGGGCCTTCTCGTTCCTCCCGATGGTGGGCGGCTCCTCTGTCGTGATGCAGCACCGCTACGACAGCGCGGGGGTTCTCGACCTCATCGACGACCACGGCGGCACCAACATCCACCTCGTCCCGACCCAGATGAAGCGGATGCTCGACCTGCCCGCGGAGCGCCGCGCGGCGTTCGAAGGTTCGTCGCTCAACCTGGCGATCCACGGTGCTGCCCCCTGCCCACCCGAGGTGAAGCGCCGCATGATCGACTGGTGGGGCCCCAAGATCACCGAGTACTACGGATCGACGGAGGGTGCCGTGATTTCGGTGATCAGCGCGGGGGAATGGCTGCGCAAGGGCGGAAGCGTGGGCAAGCCGACGCCGATGGCCGAGGTGATCGTGGTGGGCGAGGACGGCGAGCGCCTCGGGCCCAACGAAGAGGGCACGCTCTACTTCAAGAACGCGATGGGCAACACGTTCGAGTACCACAACGCCCCCGACAAGACCGAAGAGGTCCATCTCGAACCCGGCGTGTTCACCACCGGTGACGTCGGCTACCTCGACGACGAGGGCTATCTGTGGCTCAGCGATCGCAAGATCGACATGATCATCAGCGGAGGCGTCAACATCTACCCCGCCGAGATCGAAATGGTGATCGGCGGATCGGACGACGTGGCCGATGTGGCGGTGATCGGCGTTCCTAACGAGGAGTTCGGTGAGGAGGTCAAAGCGGTGGTGGTGCTCGCGGACGGTGTCGCCGACGATGATGCGATCCGCTCGAGAATCACCGCGCTGTGCCGCGACGAGCTGGCGGGCTACAAGGTGCCGCGGTCGATCGACGTCACAGACGAACTCCCGCGAACAGGCACGGGCAAGATCCAGAAGCGCCTCATCCGCGACGCGTACTGGGAGGGCCACGACCGGCGCATCTAGGGCCTGAGTAATCTTCAGCGATGGCGACGATTCTGGCCCACATCAAGATTCGCGAGGGCAAGGAGGCCGACTTCGAGCAGATCGCTCGCGACCTCTACGCCGACAGCCACGCCAACGAGACCGGCCTCTTGCGTTACGAGTACTGGCGTGGCGCCGAGCCCCGGACGTACTACACGCTGCTCTCCTTCGAGGATCACCGGACGTTCATCGTTCACCAGACGAGCGATCACCACGAGGACGCATCGCCCGGCATCGGGGCCGCCGTGGAGTCGATCCGGCTCGAATGGGTCGACCCCATCGCCGACGCCTCGCCGCTGCCACCCACTGAGCACCAGGACGCCCTCCCCGACACCGACGAGCTGACGAAGAAGTACACCGAGAGCTATGCCGCCGCTGTCGCCAATTGGTGGGCGAGCCGGAGGGCGGAATGATGCTGCTGGCGCAACCCGAGGCGAGCCCGGGGGCGCAGTGGGCGAGCCGGAGGGCGGAATGATGCTGCTGGCGCAACCCGAGGCGAGCCCGG
>CAYUBX010000409.1:0-1093 GCA_964443165.1 uncultured Acidimicrobiales bacterium | reverse complement strand
GGGCGCAGTGGGCGAGCTGACGGCATGACCATCACTGGCGAAACGCTGCTCTCGATGGACTACCGGCTCGATCCGTGGCCCGTCTTCCACGAGCTCCGTCACGAGCAGCCCGTCTTCTTCAACGAGGTCACCAACAGCTGGCTGGTCACCCGGTACGACGACGTCAACGCGGTGTTCGCCGACATGGAGAACTTCTCCAACCAGCTCTACGCCAAGAGTCTGGGCGTTGTGTTCGGGCCGACGATGCTGCAGTACGACGGCGCGGAGCACGTGGCGTTGCGCAAGGTGGTGTCGCCGGAGTTCGTCGGGAACCGGCTCGCCGGCTACCTCGACGTCATCGAGCGTGAGTCCGCCGCCCTCATCGACGGCTTCGACGACGGGCCCGTCGAGCTGGTGACGGCGTTCACCAACCGCATGCCCGTCAACGTCATCGTGACCATGCTGGGGATGCCCGGCGACGATCAAGACCGCTTCCACGACTGGTACTCGACGATGATGGCCGGCCTCGTGTTCGGTCGGCCGGACCGAACTCAGGCGGGCATCGAGGCACATCAGAAGCTTGCCGAGCACGTCGCGCCGGCGATCGATGAGCGCAGCGAATGCCCGATGGGCGATCTCATCAGCAAGATCCTCCACGCCGAGGCCGACGGCCGGCGCTTGACGCGCGAAGAAGTCGAAGCGTTCATCAGCCTGATGTTCGTCGCTGGCGGTGAGACCACCGACAAGGCCATCACCAACACGTGGGCCAACCTGCTTCGTTCGCCTGACCAGCTCGCCCTCGTCCGGGACGACGGAGACCGCTGGGATGCGGCGTTCAGCGAGATGATGCGGCACTCGCCTCCCGTGATGGGCCAGACCCGCACCACAACGGCCGACTACGAGCTCCACGGCGTGACGATCCCGGCGGGGTCGGTCGTGACGATCTCGATCGCCTCGGCCAACAACGACGAAACGGTCTTCGCCGATCCTCGACGGTTCGACATGGAGCGATCCGACCTCAACCTCGGCAAGGAACTGCGGATGGGCGGGAGCCGGGATTCGGAGCGAGCCGGGCATCTGGGCTTCGGACTCGGCAAGCACTTCTGCCTGGGCT
>CAYUBX010000408.1:0-4043 GCA_964443165.1 uncultured Acidimicrobiales bacterium | reverse complement strand
CGACCAGCTGGATACCCAGGAGGGTCGCAGCCTGCAGCTTAAGGTCGTCCCAGGTCGCCATACCGGAGCCCGAGGCGCCAGTGAGCAGACGACCGTTCGACACCGGCTCCAGGGCACCGTTGAGCACGTACTCACGGTTGAACACCTGGTGCGACGGGGTCGAGGTGTAGGTCTGCTGCTGATCCACGAACGGGGTCGTGAGGTTGGCAGGGTCCGACACGTCGTTGGTGGCCCGCGACATCAGCATGAAGTTCGGAGCACCCGGGGTGAGGTCGAACAGCGGATCGTCGGCCGCCAGCGGCATGTAGACGAGGTCACCGGTCTTGGTGGTGAGGTCCAGGCCGTGATCGAAGAACTGACCGAAGAAGGTCATCATCGAGTTGAACGGCGCGGACAGGCCCTCGTCGGGTGCCACGTTGGCGATGTAGTACGCCTGGCAGCGCCGCTCCTCAGACGTGTCGATCGGCAGCACCGGAGGCGGGCACGATTCGAGCGGGTGGTCGCCGATCGTTCCGTCACCGTTGAGGTCGCCTGCGACAGCGCCGCCACCGGCTGCGGCGACGGCGGCCGGGTTGTTGGACGTCGCGTCGACGATGAGGTTGGAGATGAGCCTCGGTGAGGCGTCCTCCACCCATCCGGTGGTCTGCGTGTAGCTCGTGGCGTCCCCGAGGTTCGGGAACGCCAGACCGTTGAAGTCGTCCGCCGGCGGAACCGTTGCCACATCAGCCGACCGGAAATCTGGGGCGGTCAGTCGGATGAAGGGCTGGTCTGCGGCGCCGAAGTTCTCGTTGCCTGGGTTCAGGTTGTTACAGATGCCGCTGACCGTTCGCAGGCCGAGCGACAGCTGATCGAAGTTGGGCCCGGCTGGAATCTGATTGGGGCCAGGCCCGATCTGAGTTCCGCAGGGGTCCAGACTCGTCGCCGTCGCAGCGTGCTGCTCTGCGATCAGGATCTGCTGCATGATCAACACCAGGTCGCCCTCTTCGAGGACGAAATCGGTGCCGATCGGACCGGCGCCCGGAGGCCCGTCGTCGTCGATCTGCCATGGGAAAAGGCCGTTCGCTGCCGTTGCGGAGCCGAACGACGCCACCGGCAGTCCGCCCGCGACGAGTGCTAGCGCCAGCAAGACGCTGGGAAGGCCCGCCCGGGAAAAACGTGAACGCTGCGCCCGTGGACGCAACCTCCACCTACCTCGCTTGTCTGACAATTCCACTGCTCATTCGCCCCTGTGCTCTTGCACGTTGTGCTGTGTGTCACTCGCGGAAGCCTGTCCACTGCTCGGCGCGCGTGGGTCCATCTGGGCACACCCGTCCGTCCGCCTAAGGGAGGTTTAAGACGGCGACCTCAAGGAAACCTCCAGAAAGTTTGTACGCCTGCAAACACGGAGAGTAGTCTCGCAATGTGGGCTCTATGGGAGAAGGCGGGCTTGATGGGCGTTGCCTACGTTAGTTTGTTCGGGAATTTTCAGATCGGAATCGACGGTTACGTCTTTTCCGCGGGTGATCTCGGCGGGCGGAAGCCCAAAGAGCTGCTCGAGCTGCTTCTGATGGCCCGTGGTGCCCCGGTGGCCAAAGACGTGCTCGCCGATCGTCTGTGGCCGGATCGACTGCCGAAGAAGGTCCACGGCACCCTCGAGACCTACGTCTCGGGTCTGCGCAAACTGCTCTTCGACGACCGAGAGGTCGCGCGACGGGTACTGCAGACTGTCCCGAGCGCGTACCAGTTCCATCTCGATGCCATGGATGTCGATGTCATCGAGTTCGACCGGCTGCTGTCGCGCGCTGACCGTGGCGGTGTCGACTCCCTCGACTTCCGCCTGCAGGCCCACCGTCTCGCCTCCGGCGACCTCCTCGAGGACGCACCCAAAGCCGCCTGGGCCGAGGACGACCGGGAGTTGTACCGCGATCGGGTCACCCGGAACGCGGTTCTGGCCGCCGACGCCCTGATCTCCCAGGGTGCCTACGTTGAGGCGCTCCGCCTCGCCGAGCGGGCGCTCTCGGTCCGCGGCTACGCCGAGGAAGCGCTGCGGGCGACCATGCTCGCCAACCATGGTCTCGGGCAGACGGAGATCTCGCGTCAGGTGTACGAGCGGTTCTGCGACCAACTCGGCGACGAGCTCGGCCGCGACTGCACAACCGAGACGGCCGACCTCGCGGGCGCCATCGACGCCGGCGCCACGATCGAAGAACTCGCCGGTGCTCCGGTTCAGCCGCCCGTGAAGCTCACCTCTGCGGCCGCGGACAGGCGCAACGCCCCCTCGATTCCCTTCGCCGGGCGCTCGTCGGAGCTCGCGACAGTGCGACGCACGGTGGAGTGGTCTCGCAACGGCCACTCGGCGGTGGTGCTGGTTCGTGGGCGTCCTGGCGTGGGTCGCACGAGCTTTCTGGTGGCGGTGAGGACCGAAGTCGGCGGAACCGTCGGCATTCAGGCCATGTCGCGTGACACACGCGAGCGACCCGGACTTCCCCTCGCCGAGGTGATCCAGGATGCGCTTCGCGATTCGGACCACTCCCTCGAGGCCGAGCGCTACGCTCAGGCCCCTTTGCTGTCGGGCGAGTCAGCGGTTCTCCGCACGCTGTGCGACCTCCTCACCGCAGCGGGCCCCACCGTTCTCCTGATCGACGACCTGCAGTGGGCCGATCCGGCGACGATCATGGCGCTGGAGTGGCTCCGGCGAAACGCCAGCCGTCTCCCCGTCACGATCGTCGCGACTGTGCGGGACGGACGCCCGGATCGCCACCGCACGCTCGATCTACTCACCGCGAGCACCACCATCACCTTGGACGCGCCCACCGAGAAGGAGTGGCGCGCTGCGGGGGAGATCGACCCCGAGACCATTCGGGTGACCGGTGGCCTTCCTTTCCTCATGGCCGACTGCCATCGCTGGCGGCGCGCGGGCCACTCGGGCGTGTCGCCCAGCCTTCGCCGCCTCGTGCTCGAACTCACCCGTGGGTTCGGCGTTCCCGACCAGGTCCTCCTGCAGGAGGCTGCCGTGCTCGCCGAGCCCTTCGGGCCGTTCGACTTCGCCCGCGCGCACGGCGATTCCCCCCACGCGGCACTCGACGGCCTCATGCGTCTCGCGGACATGGGGGTCATCGAACAGGTCGCAGACGGATTCCGGTTCCGGGCCCCGATCGTTCGCGATGTTCTCGCCGGCACGGTTATCGACGGAGCCCGTCGGTCAGCGAAGGTCGCGACGCTGCAGTCGCAGGCCAGCTAGGGCGTCGCGTCGGTCGACGCAGCCCGGTCGCCGTAGATCCAGCGGTCCAGGACGAAGAAGCGGGCCATCCACACGACACCGAACGCCGTCAGGTTGGCCGCGTTGACCCACAAGCCTTCGCCGATGGTCGCCGCCACGATGCCGACGAAAGCGGTGGAGACGGCGAGTCCGATCAGCGCGAAGAGGATGAAGGGGACCACCTCTCGTCGCACGTCGATCCTCCCGTCGACGTTCCACACCCAGCGGCGGTTGGCGCCGAACACCAGGATCGTGTTGGAGGTGGTGGACAAGAAGTTGGCAGGGATCGGAGCGATCGACATCCACACGTGAAAGCCGTAGAGGAGGATGTGGCCGGTGATGAGGCTGGCGGCCGACACCGTGGCGTAGCGGCCGAAGACGCCCAGTCGTTCGGCCACGGCCGCGATCTTGCGCCGCCTCGACGGAGGAGTGGTTGGGTACGAGGGCAGGATGGTTCTCGCTGGGCTCACGGGACCAAGGTGACGGTCGTGAGCGTCCCCGCTGGCGGGGTCACCGACTGACATGTGTATCCATCGGCACAAATGTCGTAGGAAACACCCCCTGGCAACCAGCTCCAGAACCCGTACTGGTCGATGATCCGACCATCGAGGGTGATCGGCGTGTCGGCAGGCGGGTCGGTGAGCACCCGCACCTCGGCGAGCGGTGTGAAGACGCCGTCGGCGGTCGTGGTCAGCCCGGCCGTGACGGTGATCGGCTCGCACGCCGGCGTGGCGAAGGCCGGAACGTCGTTCCAGCAGACCGTGTACGAACCAGGGGCGAGCTTCATCCAGTCGATGCCGTAGGA
>CAYUBX010000407.1:0-4051 GCA_964443165.1 uncultured Acidimicrobiales bacterium | reverse complement strand
GGCAGGTCGGGATGGGCGAACTGCACCGGGTGATGCGTCATGTCGCCCGTGATGACGGCGGTGTCGCCTCCCGATTCGATCCGGACGCTCGCGTGCCCCGGGGTGTGACCTGGCGTGGACTCGAGCCGCACCTCTGAGGTGATCTGATGGTCGGGCTCGACCAATTGGCCCAACCCCGCGTCCATCACAGGGGCAACCGAGTCGTCGAAGACCGGCCCGTAGTGCTGCGGCTCGTCGCGCCAGTGGGTGTACTCGGCCTCGACGAACAGATAGGTCGCGTTGGGAAACGTCGGTACCCACTCTCCGTCGACGTTGTGGGTGTTCCACCCGACGTGATCGACGTGGAGGTGGGTGCACACGACAACGTCGACGGCATCGGGCTCCACCCCAGCTGCAGCGAGTCGATCGAGGAAGTCGGTGTCGAGGTTCTCGAAAGGCGTGGCCCCGGGACGCTCCTTGCCGTTGCCGCAGCACGTGTCGACAAGGATCGTCTTGCCCTCGGAACGCACCACCAGGGTGTGAATCGAGAGTTTCATGCGGCCTTCGTCCGTCACGAAGTCGGGCCGCAGCCAGTCGTGGGCGTCGATCAGCTCCTCCGCCCCGGGAAGAATCGCGGAGAAGGGCCAGTGGGGCTCCATCTCCGGGACCTTGGTGATCGTGACGTCTCCGACCTGCCATTCGCTCATGGCGGTGACGCTAAACCACCGCGCAGGAGGCGGGTCGGGTTCAGCCGAAGTTCATGGCCTGAGGCATCCCACCGTCGACCACGATCGTCTGTCCGGTGATCGTCTCCGCTTCGCACAGCATCACGGTCGCGGCGGCGATGTCGTCTGCGCTGCCGACCCGTCCGAGAACGGCGCCGCGACGGGCACCCTCCGCCACCTTGTCCGGGAGGCGGTTGGCCATGCGCGTGCCCTCCACGAGGCCTGGCGCGACGCAGTTGACCGACACATCGGGCGCCATCGCCACGGCGAGGCAGTGGGTGAGGTGGATCAAGCCCGCCTTGGAGCAGCTGTATGCGATCGATGACGAGCCGGGGGCGAGGCCGCCGACGGAGGACACGTTGACGATGCGACCCTCTCCAGAGCTCTTGAGCTGCGGTGCCAGACGTCGGGCGAGAAGAAACGGCCCGCGCAAGTTCGTCTCGAGCACGCGGTCCCAGGTGTCGCCGTCGAGAGCATCGAGTTCGGGGAACGGGATACCGATGTTCCATGCGGCGTTATTGACGAGGATGTCGCAGCCACCGAGCTCTGCGACGATCGCTTCGGAGGCCTCGTCGATCGAGACGCTCTCCCGCTGGTCGAGCTGAATGGCGACTGCTCGCCGCCCGGTGCCTTCGACCTCGCCAACGATCTCGTCCGCGCCCTCGCGGTTTCCGACGTAGCTCACACCCACGTCGCATCCCGCGCGTGCAAGGGCGACGGCGACCGCGCCCCCGATGTCGCCCGATCCACCCGTCACCAGCGCCACTCGTCCAGTCAGCTCCATCGGTCACTCCTGCTCATGGGGACCATGGCATCCTCGCATGCGGGGGCCGGCCGGGCAGCGGGAAGGCTCCGAGTCGGCGGCGGGAATCGCGGTCTCCGCTTGGCTGATGGTGCGGTGACGCCTAGGAGATCGTCACGGGAGTGCTGACCTCCCGGAAGAAGTCATTGCCCTTGTCGTCCACGACGATGAACGCCGGGAAGTCCTCGACCTCGATCTTCCACACGGCTTCCATCCCGAGCTCGGGGTACTCGAGGATCTCCACGTGGCGGATCGAGTCCTTGGCGAGACGAGCCGCGGGCCCACCGATCGATCCGAGGTAGAACCCACCGTGCTGGTGGCACGCGTCGGTGACCTGTTGCGAACGGTTGCCCTTGGCCAGCATCACGAGGCTGCCGCCGGCAGCCTGGAACGGCTCGACGTAGCTGTCCATGCGCCCGGCGGTGGTGGGACCGAACGAGCCGGATGCGTATCCCTCCGGCGTCTTCGCTGGTCCCGCGTAATACACCGGGAACTCCCGCATGTACTCGGGCATCGGCTCGCCGGCATCGAGCCGCTCCTGGATCTTGGCGTGCGCGATGTCGCGGGCGACGACCAGCGTGCCGGTCAGTGAGAGGCGGGTCTTCACCGGGTACTTGGTGAGCTCCGAGCGGATCTCGCCCATCGGCCGGTTGAGGTCGATCGACACGACCTCGTCGCCCAACTCGTCGTCCATCGTCTCGGGGAGGTACGAGGCCGGATCCTCCTCGAGCTGTTCGAGGAAGATGCCCTCTGCGGTGATCTTGGCGAGTGCCTGGCGGTCGGCCGAGCACGACACTGCGACGGCGACCGGGCAGGAGGCCCCATGGCGCGGCAGGCGAATGACCCGCACGTCGTGGCAGAAGTACTTGCCGCCGAACTGTGCGCCGATCCCGAACTGTCGGGTCAGCTCGAGGATGTTCTGCTCCCACTCGAGATCACGGAATCCGTGACCCGCCATGGATCCCTCGGTGGGAAGCGTGTCGAGGTAGTGGGCGGAGGCGTATTTGGCCGTCTTCACTGCGTACTCCGCCGACGTCCCGCCGATCACCACGGCGAGGTGGTTCGGCGGGCAGGCTGCCGTCCCGAGTGTGCGGAGCTTCTCGTCGAGGAAGGCGGTAAGGCTCGTGGGGTTGAGCACCGCCTTCGTCTCCTGGAACAGGAACGACTTGTTGGCCGACCCGCCACCCTTGGCCATGTAGACCAGCTTGTAGGTGTTTCCGGGTGCGGCGTAGAGCTCGATCTGGGCGGGGAGGTTGTAGCCGGTGTTCTTTTCCTCGAACATCGACAGGGGTGCCAGCTGCGAGTAGCGGAGGTTGGACGTCTGAAACGTGTCGAACACCCCACGGCTGATGGCCTCGGCATCGTTGGCGTCCGTGATCACCCGCTCGCCCTTGTAGCCCCACACGATGGCCGTTCCGGTGTCCTGACAGCTCGGGAGCACGCCGCCCGCCGCGATGTTCGCGTTCTTCAGGAGCTCGATCGCGACGAACCGATCGTTGGCGGACGCCTCGGGATCGTCGAGGATCGACGACAACTGCCGGAGATGGTCCGGCCGCAGGAGGTGCGAGATGTCGCGCATCGCCTCCGCGGTGAGAAGCCGGAGACCCTCGGGGTCCACCTGGAGGAACCTCCGCCCTCCGGCCTCGAACGTCGACACGTAGTCATCGGTGAGCTTGCGGTACGTAGTGGTGTCCTCGCCGCCCATGCCGATGGGGAGGAGATCTGCGTACTCGAAGTCGGGCATGACCCTGAAGTTACTGTTTCTGATCATCGGTCACGCGGGGGTCGATGGCGAGGAGGAGTGCATCGGCGACCAGGTTGATAACCGCCAGAACGGTGGCGGCGACGAACACGGCGCCGGTCACTGCGGCGATGTCGCGCCGGCCGATCGCCACGACCACATAGTCGCCGAACCCCGGCATCGTGAAGATCTGTTCCACCAGGATCATGTTGCCCATGATCATCCCGGCCTGAGCCGCGACCAGCGCGACCAACGAGGGCGCCGCCGGACGCAGCCCATGACGGGAGACGACCGTTCGGCCGGGGAGCCCCTTGGCGACGGCGAGCCGGGCGTGGTCCTGTCGCAGCTGGAGGATCACCTCGGAGCGCAGAACCACCATGTAGGAGGCCGCCGTTGTCAGAGCGAGCGTGACCGATGGCAGAAGCATCGACTTGATGTGATCGACCACACCATCGCCGAACGGCACATAGCGACCGGCCGGCAGGATCTTCCATCCGAAGTCCAGCCCAAAGATGCCGATCGATCCCACGGCGAACAGGAACACGAGGATCGGTCCGATGATGATGATCGGCGTCGCCAGGCCGAGCAGGCCGATTGCCCGGGAGACGACGTCTGCGATCCGACCCCGAAACCGTGCGCCCACAAGAGCCCCGGGGACGGCGAGCCCGACCGCGAGCACCTGGCTGTAGATCAGGAGTTGGAGCGACAGCGGGATGGTTCGGGAGATCCCCTCCCAGACGGTCTCGCTGTATTGGGAGTAGCCGAGGTCACCGGCGACGAGGCCCCCGATCCAGTCGATGTAGC
>CAYUBX010000406.1:3720-4062 GCA_964443165.1 uncultured Acidimicrobiales bacterium | reverse complement strand
GCCCGCGCTCGCCCTCGCAGACGATGGTCATGCGGGAGAAGCCGGTGGTGTGGCCGCGGCTGACCACGAGCGAGTCGATGTTGAACCCGCGGCGGGCGAAGACCTGCGCGATGCGCGACAGCACACCCGGGCGGTCGTGCACCCGCATGCTGATCGTGTGCTTCTCGTCGTTGACGGCTGGGATCATGACGGCTCTAGGTCGATCCTTCGGGCTTGGCGAGCTTGTGCTTGGGTTTCTCGACGATCATCTCGGAGATGGAGGCGCCGGCCGGGATCATGGGGAACACGTTGTCCTCCTTCTCGACGCACGCGTCGATCACGCAGGGGCCCTCGTTGTAGTCC
>CAYUBX010000406.1:0-3710 GCA_964443165.1 uncultured Acidimicrobiales bacterium | reverse complement strand
GTCGCCGCTGCGGCGAATCCTGAAGCCACGAGCGCCGAAGGACTCGGCCAGCTTGACGAAGTCGGGATTCCCTTCGAGGTCGACACCGGAGTAGCGGTTGTCGAAGAACATCTCCTGCCACTGACGCACCATTCCCAGGTACGCGTTGTTGATGATGAGAATCTTGATCGGCAGGTGATGGATGACGGCGGTGGCGATCTCGCACATCGTCATCTGGAACCCTCCGTCGCCGACGACCGCCCAGACCTGGTGCCCCTTGCGGCCGAACTGCGCCCCTATCGCCGCCGGAACGCCGAAACCCATGGTCCCCGCGCCGCCGCTCGAGATCCACTGGTAGTCGAGGCTCGTACGGTAGAACTGAGCACACCACATCTGGTGCTGGCCGACGTCGGTGGTGACGATGGCCTTGCCGTCGGTAATCTTGCTCAGCACGTCGAGCACGTGCTGTGCCTTCAACCCGCCCTTCTTCGGGTACTTGAGCGGGAACTTCTTCTTCCAGCCCTTGATCGTCTGGATCCACTCCTCGGTATCGAGCGCCTTGACGTGTTTGATCAGCTCCTCCAGGACGATCTTCGCATCGCCGACGAGCGACACATCCGGCTCGATGATCTTGCCGTGCTCAGCCGGATCGACGTCAAGGTGGATCTTCTTGGCGTTCTTGCAGAATTCGGAGAGCTTGCCGGTGATGCGATCGTCCCAGCGGGCACCGATGGAGAAAATCACGTCGCAGTCCACGACGGCCTTGTTGGCGTAGGCCGTGCCGTGCATGCCGAGCATCCCGAGCGACAGCTCGTGCGTTTCAGGAAACGCGCCCTTGCCGAGGAGAGTCGTCGTCACGGGCGCTTGCAGCTTCTCGGCGAGCTCGAGGATGATGCCGGAGGCTCGCGCGATCAGTGCGCCGTGGCCGACGTAGAGGAGCGGCCGCTTTGCTGCGTGGAGCGTATCGGCGCAAGCGTAGACGCTCTCGGGATCGCACATCCCCGGGTTCGAGTAGCCTGGAAGGAGATCGTCAAGCTGCTCGGGGAAGGCTGTCTTGCACTCGCCGGCCGCGACATCCTTGGGGATGTCGATCAGCACCGGTCCCGGTCGTCCGGTGTTGCAGATGTGGAAGGCCTCCTTGATGACGCGCGGCAGATCGTCCGAGCGCTTCACCAGGTAGGAGTGCTTCACGACCGGGATCGTGATGCCGAAGATATCGGCCTCCTGGAACGCGTCCTTGCCGAGCATCGGCGTGATCTGCTGGCCGCAGACCACGATCACCGGGGCCGAGTCCATGTGTGCGGTCAGGAGTCCCGTGACCGTGTTGGTCGCCCCGGGGCCGCTGGTGACCAGGACCACGCCGGGCTTGCCGGTGGCGCGCGCGTAACCATCGGCCATGTGGGTCGCTCCCTGTTCGTGACGCGTCAGCACGAGCTCGATGCTGGAGTCGAGGATCGAGTCGAAGATCGGCATCACCGCGCCGCCGGGGAGCCCGAAGACGTACTCCACGTTCTCTCGACGGAAGGCTTCGATGACGACATCTGCTCCGGTCAGCATGGCAGCAGGTCCTGTTTGCCCGCAAAGACGGTCAGATCCCGGAGTGGGCATGGCTCCGGAGCCCGAATCTCGCGGCGAGAGGCTCGGTCTCCTCGAGCTCGGTCGGCAACGAGCGCCAAATGCCTCGGGTAACCCGGCCATCGGGACGCTCGAGGCCAGGTGTGAGCGACCCTAACGACTACCTTGACGGCGTGCAAGAGACGGTGATCGAAAAAGCCCCACGAGCACTGCTATTTCGGCTCCACGGGCCGTGTCGTGGAGTCAAAGTCGACTGGATCTTCCGGAAAGATGTCCCCAAGGCTCAGGGCGTGCAAGCGTTCGGGCATTGTGAGACGCGTATGCAGGAGGTCCCTCCGGCTGGTGAGGGGCCCTCCTCGAAGAGGTGGGACAGCAGGTAGAGAACGTCCGACACGTCGACGCCGTCGTCGTCGTTGACGTCGAGGATCGCCAGGTTGCCGCCTTCGGTGAAGCTCTCTCCGTCGCAAGGCGGCTCGTCGGGGCCTCCCAGAAAGAGGCCTCGCAGGATCCTCACGGGGTCCGAGATGTCGAGCCGGCCGTCCTGATTGGCGTCGCCGATTCGCTGCCAGCCGCTGTCGGGCAGGTCCACGTCGTCCGCGCGTCCTGGAGAGCCTTCGACCTCGGCGCTGGCGGCCCAGCTCGCGGCATCGTCCCACGCTTCCTTCGGGAGCGATGAGTCGATGATGTTGAGAGAGTGACCGCCGCCGTCCGTCGACGCGCTCCATGTCGTGGTGTCGGAGGCGGACGGTCGGCTGCTCGGCCAGTGCTTCGGAGGTCCGGAAGCGCACCTCGAAGACATCGCCGGCGTTCAGCTCCCTGTGGCTCTGCCAGAAGTCGAGGGGGTGAGGGTCCTCGGTGTCCACCACCAGCTCGCCCACCTCGGTCTCCCCGAGCTCGTTGCCGGCCCGGTCGACCAGACCGGAGAGCACCAGCGTGTACGTGGCGTCCCGTCCGTGGCCGACGACGTGGCTGAAGTGCAGCATGTCCCTGCCGCCGTCTCCCCCTTCGAAGACCAGCGGGAGGCCGTCGAGGGGCCGCGCCACGAGCCGCGGACCGTCGCCGTACGGCCCGGCGGGGGGCACCTCCTCGTCCAGCGGGACCTGTACCGTCACCACGTCCAGCTCGGATGCGAACGCCGGGTCGACCGATACGCCGGGGACCTCGACGATCCCCGGCGCGACAAAGTCCAGCCTGATCCAGCCCAGGTCCTGCGGCTCGCTCGTGTTGCCGGCCGCGTCCCTGCTGCCGGCCAGCGAGACGTAGTAGTCACCCTGCACCTCGTCGCCCCGGGCCCGGTAGACGAGGACGAACGTGCGGTCGTCCTCCGACCAGCTCTCTTCCCAGGGTAGGCCGGGTGCGTCGTCGGACTCCTCCTCGTGCCGCATCGAGACCTCGGGGACCCCGTCCAGCTCCTCGTCGTAGACGAGTCGTACCTCGGTCACGACGTCGGCCTTCAGGTACCGCTCGCTCGGGACGGCGTCGGCGACCAGCTTCGGCGGTGCGAAGTCCAGCACCAGGTTGCCCAGCGCCAGCCCCTGCGCCGTGTTGCCGCCGAGGTCGAGGAGGTCGACGCTCAGCGGTCGGATGCCGGCGGCCTCCGACCCGTCGATCGCGTAGCCGTAGCAGTGGCGGAGCGGGGCAGGGTCCCCAGCGTCCGCGGCCGGGGCCAGCGGCGCGACGCGGCTCCCCACGTCCAGCCAGACGACGGGAGGCTCGGCGAGCGGCTCGGTGACGGAGAAGCAGACCGAGAACTCGGTCCCCAGCCCGCCGGCCTGCGGCTCCACCTCTGCCACCCCGTCGAGCGCCGGGGGCTCCTGGTCGGAGGCCTCCGCAAGCAGACAGCGGCCGATGGCGGGCTTGCAGACGTAGCCGTCGGGGCAGCCGTCGCCCCCGCCACAACCGATCCGCGCCTCACCGGAGATGGAGACGTCCGGCATGCAGCCGCCGGCCAGCAGCAGCAGCCCCAACAGGGGGCGGAGCCCCCGAGGCTCCGAGCACGCGTCCATCCGTTCACCTCCTAGCGACAATCAGCGGTGGTCTCTAGCAGGGAGTCGGGACGCTTGCTCGCGGCCTTGAAACGAGTGGGGGAAAGGGGGGCCATCTCGCTCCGGCAGCTGCCCGCCCGGCGGCGAGGTGCGGTTCCATCGTCCGCAAGG
>CAYUBX010000405.1:1577-4080 GCA_964443165.1 uncultured Acidimicrobiales bacterium | reverse complement strand
ACTCCGTCTTGAACCGCAGCGCGTTGGTAGGGCAGACGCCCACGCAGTTCCCGCAGTACACGCACGCGGACTCGGGCAGCTCGACGTCGTATTCGGTGGAGATCCGGGCATCGAATCCGCGGCCCGACACCGCGATCGCGAACGTGTGCTGTGCGTCGTCGCCGCAGGCTTCGACGCACTTGTAACAGAGAACGCACTTGTCGTAATCGCGGACGTACAGCTCGTCCTGCACCCGGATCGGCTCGTCGATCCGCGTCGGCTGCTCGTACCGCGACGGATCGGCCCCGTACTGCTCGATCCACTCCTGGATCTGCGGGGCCTCACTCAAGTCGGTGCCCGACGCGAGGAACTCCAGAACCATCTTGCGGCTGTGCTGGACCCGTTCGCTGGCGGTCGAGACGACCATGCCGTCCTCCGCAGGCCGGCTGCACGAGGGCACGAGAGCTCGTGAGCCCTCGACCTCCACGACACAGACCCGACACGCGTTGACGGGCGTGAGGTTCTCGGCCCAGCAGATCGTGGGCGTGTCGACACCGGCTGCGGTGCACGCGCTGAGGAGGGTCGAACCTTCGGGCACCTCGGTCTCGTGGCCGTCGATGGTGACCGTGACCGTCGAGACGTCGCTCATGCTGCCCCTCCCTCGATGAGCCCGAGCGCGAGCGCTGACCGGACAGCGGACGCCGCGGTGTGGCCGAGGCCGCAGATCGATGCGTCAGCCATCGCGACCGCCATATCGTCGATGAGCACGCTCTGCTCGTCCCGAATGGATCCCGCCGCTCCGATCTGGAGCAGGACCTCGTGCTGACGTGTCGTTCCGACCCGACAGGGAACGCACTGGCCGCACGACTCGTCCTTGAAGAACTTGGCCAGACGGGTGACGACCTGCAGCATGTCGGCATCGGTGCTGAACACCATGACGACGCCCGAACCCAGTGTCGTCCCCGCCGCTCGGGTGTCCTCGAGTGTGAGCGGCAGGTCGAGCTGCTCCGGACCGACAAAGCTCCCGGCCGCACCGCCCAGGAGGATGGCCTGCAGGTCACCCTGCACTCCCCCGGCGAGATCGAGAACCGCTCCGAGGCTCGTGCCGAAGGGAACCTCGTAGAGACCCGGGCGGCCGATCGCGCCGCTCAGGCACAGGAGCTTGGTCCCTGGCGACTGTTCGGTGCCTCGCGCCCGATAGTCGTCGACACCGGCCCTCAGCACGTCGAGGACGTTCAGGAGGGTCTCCGGGTTGTTGATGGCCGTCGGTTCGCCGAAGAGGCCGTGGGTGGTCGGGAACGGGGGCTTGTTCCGCGGCTCTCCGCGGAACCCTTCGAGGCTGTTGAACAGGGCCGTCTCCTCCCCGCAGATGTACGCCCCGGCGCCGCGTCGGATGTCGATGTCGAACCGGCACCCGCTCTCGGCGACGTCGTCGCCGAGCAGGCCGGCGCGTCGGGCCTGCTCGACGGCGTTCCGGAGGCGGCTCGTGGCCAGCGGGTACTCGCCCCGAATGTAGATCCACCCATTCTCCGCGCCCGTGGCGAGGCCGGCGATGGTGAGGGCCTCGATCAGAGCGAACGGGTCCTGCTCCATGACGATCCGGTCCTTGAAGGTGCCCGGCTCGGACTCGTCTGCGTTGACAACGACGTGCTTGGGTCGCCCTGAGGTGTCCGCGACAGCTCGCCACTTCACGCCGGTGGGAAATGCCGCTCCACCGCGACCGCTGAGGCCGCTCGCCCGGACTTCGTCGATGACGGCGTCCGCGCCGATCTCCAACGCCCGCTCGAGCGCGGCATAGCCGCCGTTGACGCGGTAGCTGTCGAGCGAGGTCGGATCGACCACCCCGAGCCGATGAAGGAGCCGCAGCGAAGCGTCGCCGAGCTGCGGGATCGAGGATTCGTCGGCGTCCGCCGGAACCGTGTCGGGCTCACCGCGGCCCTGGACGAACACCGCAGGCGCCCGCTCGCACTGACCGAGACACGGACTCTCGTGAACATGGTTGCCTGCGGCGGTGAGGTCGGCGGCGAGCTCCGTCGAACCCGCGAGCGCGCATGCCGGGTCGACGCACACGTGGTGGGTGTTGCCGTCGTGGCCGGGAGCCTCGGTGCGGAGGAGGTCGTAGAACGATGCGACGCCGAACGCCTCTGCGGGCGGGACCTGCAACACCTCCGCGATGTGGTTGATGCCGCCAGGGCTGATCCAACCCGTTGCGTTCTGGAGAGCGTGAAGCGCGGGGAGCAGAAGGTGGCGTCGGTCGCGTCGTCGGGCCATCCCGCCGATGACAAGCCGTTCGGACTGCACCACCACGGCCGGATCGCCGACGACGGCGTCGACCGCTGCGCGCTCGTCTTCGGTGGCGATATCCTCTCCGATGAACAGATCAGCCAACGGAGCCCGTCTCCAGCTTGTCGATCCGGATCGCCGCCGCTCTCATCCGCAGCATTCGCTGAAACCGACGGCGGCTCATCGGCCCGTCTCCAGCTTGTCGATCCGGATCGCCGCCGCTCTCATCCGCAGCATTCGC
>CAYUBX010000405.1:0-1477 GCA_964443165.1 uncultured Acidimicrobiales bacterium | reverse complement strand
AACCGACGGCGGCTCATCGGCCCGTCTCCAGCTTGTCGATCCGGATCGCCGCCGCCTTGAACTCAGCGGTGCCGGAGCGGCGATCCCACGCATCGTTGGTGAGCACGTTGAGGTCCACCAGGTCAGGGAAGTGGAACGTGGTGAACGCGAGCCCGACAGGAATGTCGTCCTGGATGCGGATCGGCATCTCCACCGAACCGCGCGGCGACGAGACGAGCACCCATTCGCCATCGCTGAGGTCGTTGTCGGCCGCATCGGCCGGGTTGAGATCGAGAGCCTCACCCGAACGGATCGGCGAGGCGTATCCGCTGGACTGCACGCCGGTGTTGTAGGAGTCGAGCGTGCGCCCGGTGGTGAGGCGGAGCGGGAACTCCCCGGTGAGTTGTTCCTTCGGACCTTCGTGTTCTGTCACCGAGAACGGCGCCGGCTCGCGACCGCCGAGACCTTCTTCCCACAGCCATGCGTGAAGGAACGGGCTTCCGGGGTGATCGAGATCCGTGCATGGCCATTGCAGGCCGCCCTCGGATTCGAGTCGCTCGTAGCTCATGCCCGCGTGAAGCGGTGACAGCGACCGGAGTTCGTCCCACAGCCCCTGTGGGGTCCGGGTGGCCCACTGGGCGCCGAGGCGCTCGGCCATGTCGGCGAGGATGTCGATGTCGTGGCGGCACTGGCCAGGAGGCGGCACGGCGGCTCGGATGCGCTGCACGCGCCGCTCGCTGGAGGTGACGGTTCCGTCGCTCTCCGCCCATCCGACGCTGGCGGGAAACACCACATCGGCCATCTCGGCCGTTCGGGTCATGAAGATGTCCTGGACCACGAGCGTGTCGAGACCCTCGAGTAACCGCCGAGCGTGGTTCTCGCCCACGACGTACAGCGCGGTGATGTCGCCGCGTTCCATCGCCTCGAACATCAAGGTGAGATGCCACCCGGGCTCGGGGTTGATGTCGCAGCCGTAGGCCGCCTCGAACTTGGCGCGAGCTATTGGGTCGTCGACGTCCTGAAATCCCGGCAGCTTGTTGGGCAGCGCGCCCATGTCGCCGCCGCCTTGAACGTTGTTCTGGCCCCGCAGCGGGACCAGCCCGGAGCCCCAGCGACCGACGTGACCTGTGAGTAGCGCCAGGTTGCAGAGAGACAGCACGTTCTCGACCGCGTTGTGGTGTTCGGTGATGCCGAGCGTCCACAGAATCTGGGCCGTGTCCGCGGACGCGTAGGCATGGGCCATCTCACGGATCGCCTCGGCGGGGACCCCCGTGATGGCCGCCGCGCGATCGAGGGTGTACGGCTCCACCGCGGCGCGGTAGTCCTCGAAGCCCAGGGTGGAGATCGCGATGAAGCTCTCGTCGTGGAGGCCTGCCGCGATGATCTCGCGACCGACCGCGTTGGCCAGTGTGATGTCCGTGCCGACGTTGAGGCCCAGCCACGCGTCGGCGAACATCGCTGACGCGGAACGCCGCGGGTCCACCGCAAACAAGCGAGC
>CAYUBX010000404.1:0-4082 GCA_964443165.1 uncultured Acidimicrobiales bacterium | reverse complement strand
GCCCGCGTACGACGCGGCCGGTGCGTTCGTGGTGGTGCTGCAGCTGCTCGCCCGGACCGGTCGACGTCTGTCCGACGTCGTGGACTACCTCCCCGACGTGCACCTGGCGGTCGACGCGGTGCCGACGCCGTGGGACGCGAAGGGTCAGGTGATGCGGCAGCTCATCGAGAAATCGTCCGGTCGGACACAGGTCCTCCTGGACGGGGTCAAGCTGCTCCTCGACGACGCCTGGGTGCTGTGTCTTCCCGATCCGGACGAACCGCTCACCCGCATCTGGGCCGAAGCCGCGAGTGATCGGGCCGCCCGATCACTCGTGGAGGAGTACGGACGTCGTATCCGTCAGCTCGCTCGGTGACCTCCGCAGGCATCCGGTACCGTCTGTTTCATGAAAGTCCCCGGTGACCTTCGCTATTCGTCCGACCACGAGTGGGTTCGGATGGACGGCGACCTCGCCCGCATCGGCATCACCGACTACGCCCAGGACGCGCTCGGCGATGTGGTGTTCGTCGAGCTTCCCGAGGTCGGCGCGGCCGTCGCCGCCAACGCGTCGTTCTCCGAGATCGAATCGACGAAGTCGGTCTCGGACATCTTCGCCCCGGTCTCCGGTGAGATCGTCGAGGTCAACTCGGCCCTCGACGACGCCCCCGAACTCGTCAACGAAGACGCCTACGGGGAGGGCTGGATCTGCGCGATCCGTCCCAGCGACCCCTCGGAGATGGACGGTCTGATGGACGCTGCCGGATACGAGGCCTTCACGGCGGAGGAGTGACACGTGGGCTCGATCTTCTGCAACCAGTGCGGACACGAGAACCCGCCTGCATCGCGCTTTTGTTCGAGCTGCGGATCACAGCTACACGCACACCACGACCATCAGACCGAAGGCCTCGAGCAGTTGGATGACGGCGACGGCACCGACGCTGCGGCCGCTGCGCTCGTCGTCACCTCCGGCCATCGGGCGGGTACCCGCTTTCACGTCGCTGGCGCCACCGCGCAGGTGGGACGCCACCCCGACAGCGACGTCTTTCTCGACGACATCACCGTCTCTCGCCGGCACGTCGAACTCGTCGAAGGCCCCACCGGACACGCCATCCGCGACGCGGGCTCGCTCAACGGCACCTACGTGAACGGACAGCGGATCGACTCGGAGGTCGCGCTCACCAATGGCGACGAACTCCAGATCGGAAAGTTCAAGCTGCTGTACCTGGTGTCGTCCGTCGGGGCCTGACATGGCTGACCACATGTCAATCGGGGAGGTGCTCTCGCTTCTCCAGCGCGACTTCCCCGAGGTCACGATCTCCAAGATCCGGTTCCTCGAGTCACAGGGCCTGATCGATCCCGAGCGGACCCCATCCGGCTACCGCAAGTTCTCGGGACACGACATCGACGTCCTGGAATGGATCCTCGTCCAGCAGCGGGATCACTTCCTCCCGCTGCGGGTCATCAGAGAGCGCATCGACCGCGGCGACCATCTCACCGAGATCGCAGCAGGCGGCAGCAGTGCTTCCGATGCAGATGTTCCACCGCCCCGGCCGCCTTCTGAGCCGCTCACCGTCTCGGGAACAGGCCCACTCTCGGCGGAGGTTGCCGACGTCTCGATGACCGCCGAAGAGCTCGCCGCGGCCAGCGGGTTGTCGCCGGTCGAGCTGGCCGAACTCGAGACGTACGGGCTGCTCACCGCCCGATCGCTGGGTCCGACCACCTACTACGACGGCGAAGCGCTGCTCGTGGCACGCGCCGCCCGCGAGTTCGGCGAGCACGGGGTCGAGCCGCGACACCTCCGGATGTTTCGCACGGCGGCGGAACGTGAGGCCTCGGTTTTCGAGCAGGCCATCATGCCGTTGCTCCAGCAGAGAGGTCCGACGTCGCGGTCCGACGCGAGGGAAGCGTTGGAGCGCCTCGCCGCCCTCGGAGAGCGGCTCCGCGGAGCCATGATGCGCGCGTCGCTGGGCGAGCATCTGCAGTGATGCGCTGATCGGGCTACCTCTCTTCTGCCACCGCCGGGCTAGTCTGCGGCCATGGTCGAAATGGAGCTGCTCGGGGTACAGGTGGAGATGCCATCGAACAGCCCGCTCATACTGCTCAAGGAGACCGCGGCCCCCGGGCGTGTTCTCCCAGTGGTGATCGACACGCCGGAAGCGCAGGCGATCTACCGCGGCATCGAGCGCATCCGCATGGCTCGGCCGCTCACCCACGATCTCATGAAGATCCTGCTGGACGAGGTCGGAGCGACCGTGAGCCGGGTGACCGTCACCGAGCTGCGCGAGCGCACATTCTTCGCCGAGATCGAGATGGACGTCGGCGGTACCACTCACGTGGTGTCGGCTCGGCCCAGTGACGCAGTGGCTCTCGCGGTGCGGACCGAGACGCCGATCTTCGCCACCGAGGAGGTCCTGGCCGAGGCCGGGCAGTTCGTCGACAACGAGACCAGCGACGAGACGGCCGAGGACGAACCGGATGCCGATCCGGCCGAGCTGCTCGACGAGTTCAAACAGTTTCTCGACGGGGTGAGCCCCGACGACTTCGGGGCCTGATCCGACTTTTCGCGCGGTCCGCGCGAAATTCTCTGGCGTCTGAATTCGGGTTGTGACCTGGAACTTCGCGCGGTCAGCGCGAGATTCTCGCGCGGTTTGCGCGAATTTTCGCGCTGAAGGTGGTTGCTCTGCCTCGTGGCCGAACGTAAGGTTTCGTCACACCGACGTAGTTCCACCGATGTGACTGTCCGGCGGTGGCCCGGCAGAGTGAGGAGTAGACGGTGACCGACGGTGTCCTGGCAGAGGGATTCTCCGGCAAGCGCACTGCGGAGCTGGTGGGGATCACCTACCGCCAGCTCGACTACTGGGCTCGGACCGATCTCGTCCGGCCGTCGCTCGCCGATGCTCACGGCAGCGGGAGCCGGCGCCGGTACAGCTATCAGGACCTCCTCGAGCTCAAGGTCATCAAGACGCTCCTCGATGCGGGTATCCGTCTCGAGATGGTCCGCGACGTGTTCGCCTACCTGCGCGAGAACCTCGGCGCCGACGTTGCGTCGGCCAACCTCGTCATCTCCGGCTCCTCGCCGCTCCTCGTGTCGGGCGAGGAGATCATCGACCTCATCCAGCAGGGCCAGGGAGTTCTCAACGTGCTCCCGCTCGCTGGTGTGAAGCAGGAACTCGACGACGCGATCGTCGAGCTCTTCCCGGCGGCCGGTGGTGCCGCGGGTGCGCGCGCGACGGGCTGATCCCACGGCGGCCTGACCGCCTGCGGTGTCGGCACGCTCCTCGTGGAGCACCTGTTCGTGTGGCCGCCTACCGACCAGGTCACGCGGGCAGGTCAGGAGCTCGATCGATGCTTCGACGGCTAGCTGGTGCAGGCACCGGTGGAACCGGATCTCGCGCTCCACGTCCATGCCGGTCGCGTCGTCCTGTCGGACCGTCAGCCGTCGTCGCTGTCCGCTCCCACGAACCGCAGCGAGGCCGAGTTCATGCAGTAGCGGTCGCCGGTGGGGTTGGGCCCATCGGGGAACACGTGTCCCAGGTGGGCTCCGCAACTGGCGCACATTGCCTCGGTGCGGATCATGCCGTGTGACGGGTCGACCTCGGTGTCGACCTTCTCGGCCTCGACCGGCTGCCAGAAGCTGGGCCAACCCGAGCCGCTCTCGTACTTGGTGTTGGAGCTGAACAACTCTTCGTCGCAGACGATGCAGCGGTAGGTCCCGTCTGCCTTGTTGTCCCACGTTTCGCCGGTGAAGGCCCGCTCTGTGCCGGCTTCCTGGGTGACGTGATACTGGAGGGGCGTGAGGCGCTCTCGGAGTTCATCGTCCGAGTACTCCGTGGTGTTGTTCGCGGCGCTGTCGTTCGGCATTGTGTCGACCTCCGTGGCAAGACTCAGCGTAGAAGAACGCTGCCAGGTGAGAAACGTCTCCTGTGGACGAGGTGTTCCACATCCACAGGTCCTCCCCGCGAAAATCACAACCAAGTCACAGGGTTGCCCGTCTAGCTATCCACAGGGCGGTCTTTCTACCTTCGACTCATGACCTTCGAACTCACTCACGTGGATGGACGGGCCGAGGCGATCGATGGCGCAGACACCTACGAGCAAGAGGG
>CAYUBX010000403.1:0-4099 GCA_964443165.1 uncultured Acidimicrobiales bacterium | reverse complement strand
GGGGCCGCGACGGCCGGTCGCTCCGCGACAAGTGGGCCAGCGGGCCTCGCGCCTACCTGGGTCTGCAGATGGAGGGCTTCCCCAACCTCTTCACCATCACCGGCCCGGGCTCCCCGTCGGTCCTGAGCAACGTGATCGTGTCGATCGAACATCACGTGGAGTGGATCGACGATCTGCTCGCCCACATGCGAGAGAACGGACACACCACGATCGAGCCCACGGCTGATGCGGAAGAAGCGTGGGGGCAACACGTCAACGAGGTCGCGGTCGGAACGATGTACACCGCTCCGACCTGTTCGAGCTGGTACCTCGGCTCCAACATCCCGGGCAAGACCCGACAGTTCATGCCCTACGTGGGTGGCGTCGGTCGGTACCGGGCGGCGTGCGACGAGGTGGTCGCCAACGGATACGAGGGGTTCGTCCTGTCGTGACGGAAAGCGAGCACCTCCCCGAGGCTGTTGCCGACATGCGCGCCCGCCGAGAGACGGTCCGGCGCGACATGGGTGGCGCGTCCAAGGTCGCCGCGATGCGAGAGCGAGGCGAGCGGACGATTCGCGACCACATCGACGGCTTCGTCGACGTCGGATACTTCGCGGAGGTGGGCACGTTCAGCCGGTCGATGAACCCCGATGACAAGGACGTGACCCCAGGAGACGGGAAGATCGGCGGTCACGCGACCGTGGCGGGACGACCGGTCACGGTGTGGGGCGACGACATCACCGTGAAGCGCGGCAGCAGCTCCAAGGTCGGGAGCCGCAAGCTCGAACGGCTCATCGAGGCGGCCTACCGCGCCGGCAATCCGCTGGTGCATTTCGGCCAGACCGGTGGGGCACGGATCCCGGACACTCTCGGAACCGAAGGGTTCGTCGAGGTCACGCCCGGCGGCCTGCTACCTGTGCGACAGCGACGGGTCCCGATGGCGACCGCGATCGTCGGCCAGTCCTTCGGCGGCTCGTCGTTCTACTCCGCGCACAGCGATTTCACCGTGCAGGTTCGCGGCACTGCGATGGCCGTGACCTCACCGCGGGTGGTCGAGGTGGCGACGGGCGAGCAGATCGGCTTCGAGGAATTGGGCGGCGTGGAGATCCATGCCAGGGAGACCGGCCAGATCGACCAGATCGCCGAGAGCGACGACGAGGCGTACGAGCTCATTCGACAGTTCCTCGGCTACCTGCCCCAGAACATCCACGAGCCACCGCCGACGATTCCCTTCGACGCGGCCATCGGGCCAGATCCCGAGCTGTACTCGATGGTTCCCGAGTCACGGCGGCGGGCCTACGACATGCGTCGCGTGCTCGGCCGGATCGTCGACGACGGCGACTTCCTCGAACTACGTCCGCTGATGGGCCGCTCCGTGGTGTGCGCTCTGGCCCGCGTCGCCGGCCACTCGGTCGGCATCGTGGCCTCGAACCCCATGTTCCAGGCGGGGGTCCTCGGACCGGATGCAATCGAGAAGATGACTCGGCTCGTGCTGTTGTGCGATGCGTATTCGCTACCGCTGATCACACTCCAGGACGTCCCGGGGTTCATGGTCGGGAAGCAGGTCGAACACGATCGCCTTCTCTACAAGGCGATCGCTGCGCAGCAGTGTCTGCGCCTGGCCGGCGTTCCGAAGATCACCATCGTGTTCCGCAAGGCCTACGGACTCGCGTTCTACAGCCTCGGCGGGCCGGACCAGGGCTTCGACGAGGTTCTCGCCTGGCCGGGCGCCGAGATCGGGTTCATGGATCCCGACGTCGGAGCCAACGTCCTCTACGGAGGCGAGTTGGCATCGCTCCCAGACGACGAGCGAGCAGCCGAACTCGGCCGGCGGGCCGACGCGTTGCGCGACGCCACAGACACCTACGACGGAGCCGGCGTGATGCGTATCGACGAGATCATCGATCCGGCCGAGACCCGGGCGGTGCTCGCGCGTTTCGTGCAGCGGCACGCGGGTCGCCCGTTCCAGAGCGGCGCCGAGCGTCCGCTCAGTAGCTGGCCCACCTGCATCTGACCGGCGTCTCCTCCTAGTCTCGCTGGGCGATGAGCTGGAACGACGACCTCACCGAGCTGCGGCGACGCCAGGCCATGGCCGCAGAGATGGGCGGGCCGGACAGCGTCGCCTTCCACCACAGCCGCGGCAAGCTGACCGTGCGGGAACGCATCGAGCTCCTGCAGGATCCGGGCACCTTCCGTGAGGTCGGTTCCCTCGCCGGCTCGCCAACCTGGGCCGCTGACGGGACCCTGGGTGCATTCCAGCCCGCGCCGGTGGTGATGGGGACCGTGCAGCTCGACGGCCGTCGGGTGACGGTTGCGGGCGGCGACTTCACGATCCGAGGAGGGTCCGGGGACGCGGACGAAGCGATGCTCCACAAGTGGAACTGGATCTACCGCCACACGATGGACCACCGGCTTCCACACGTCCGACTGCTCGATTCGGCGGGCGGAAGCGTCAAGACGTTCGAGAAGATCGGCCGCACCTATGTGAGCCAGACGGACGGCATGTACCTGTCGGCTCGCATGATGCAACAGGTTCCCGTGGTGAGCGCGGCCCTCGGTTCGCTCGGCGGCCTGCCTGCGGTCGACGCCTGCTTCTCTCACTTCTCGGTGATGGTGAAGGGCATCAGCCAGCTTTTCGTCGGCGGACCCCCGGTGGTGAAGGCGGGCCTCGGCATCGACATCACCAAAGAGGAGCTCGGCGACGAGCGTGTGCAGATCCCCAACGGCGTCATCGACAACCTCGCCGAGGACGAGGAGGACGCCTTCGCCCAGATCCGTCGCTTCCTCTCCTACCTGCCCCAGTCGGTCTGGGACATGCCCCCGCGCACGGAGCCGACCGATCCGGTCGACCGCCGGGACGAACGGCTGCTCGACATCATTCCGCGCAATCGGCGCCGCACATACGACCCGCACCAGATCATCGAGTCGGTGGTGGACGCTGACTCCTTCTTCGAGATCTCACCGCACTCCGGCAAGTCACACATCACCGGCCTGGCACGGGTCGACGGCTATCCGGTCGGCGTCATGATCAACAACCCTCGGTACCTCGCCGGCGGGATGGACCTGATCGCCGGGCAGAAGGCCATGCGCCTGGTGCAGCTGTGCACGACGTTCCACCTCCCGTTCGTGTGGTTGGAGGACGCTCCCGGCGTCGCTGTTGGGCCCGAGCACGAGCAACAGGGCGCGGTTCGGTATGGAGCGCGCGTGGCCACCGCGTTCGCGCTGAGTTCGATGCCGATGATCGTGTTCATCATCCGGCAGGCGTACGGCGTCGGAGGCGCGCTGCACTGGCGCCCGTACGACATGTACCGCCGCTACGCCTGGCCCTCGGCTCACTGGGGCTCGATGCACATCGAAGGCGGCGCCACTGCGGCCTACCGCCGGGAGATCGAAGCGTCGGATGACCCGGAGGCCAAACGGCAGGAGATCGAGGATCGACTGCAAGACCTCGGCTCGCCGATGCGCACGGCGCACGCGTTCGACGTCGAGGAGATCATCGACCCACGCGACACCCGGCCGCTGCTCGCCGAGTTCGTGCAGGACGCTCAACCCGTGATCCAGAGCCAACTGGGCATGACGGCCGGGCCGAGCTACCTCCCCTAGCGGCTGCTCACGCGTCCATGTCGAAGCTGGCCGCGAAGATCTCCTGCAACGCGGGTGGCCCTTCGAATCGCGGGCGACCGTCGTAGCGGAGGGCGAGGGCGAAGTCCTCGCCAGGGCGCCACCACCACACGTCGGGGGTCAAGGAGTTGGGACCCTCGGCGTAGCTGGCCACTGCGCTCGCGACGATCGCCGCGGCGTCGTTGACCAGGTGAGTCTCGTCGTCCAGCGGTGCGACCAGCATCTCGCGCGCAGTGGGCGCGGCGACCAGCGCACCGGACTCAGGGGGCGGTCCGAGGTGCCGCGCCAGATCGAAGAGATGCCCTGTGACGAAGAGCGACCGACCGGCCAGTCGCGTGACCCGGCCGCCGAACATCCGCTCGACCCGGCTTCGTAGCCGGACCCTCTTGCGCACTTGCACGGCTCCTCCGAGCAGGAGTTCCTCCACGCTTCGGTTCCACGGCCCGGTGTGCTGCTCCCCGAGCCAGACGCTGTGGCCCTCGACGTCGAGCGCGAGACC
>CAYUBX010000402.1:0-4102 GCA_964443165.1 uncultured Acidimicrobiales bacterium | reverse complement strand
CATCGTGCCGACCGACTCCGCAGCGGTGAGCGTGGCGGCGATCGCGAGTTGCTCGTCGAGGAGGTCGCCGGTCGCGCCGATCAGCTGACTCGCGGGCACGACGACGAAGTCGAACTCGACCTCTGCGAACGTGCGGGTGAGGTCGAGCGATTCCAGGGTCGTCACCGACACCCCCGTGGTGTCAGCAGCCACCACTGCTTGGACGGGTCCGTCAGCTGAACGCGCTGTGACCAGGAGCTGTGAGCTGGGCTCGACGTCCTGCACGGCCGTCTTCATGCCGGTGAGTTCGATCCCGCCATCAGGCCGCGCCGTCGCCGTGACGCCGCCGTCGAGGGAGCGATCACCCACACTGGCGACGGCCCACGCGCCAGACACGTCCCCGGCGATGAGACCGGGCAGAACATCGTTCTTCAGCTCGTCGGATCCGGCCGCGGCGATGGCGTGCGCCACCACGTTCGTCCCCACGAACGCTCCTGGCTGGAGCTGGCCGCCGCGGGTATATGCGATCAACGTCGCGTCGAGCATGCCGTTGTCGGTCACGCTGCCGCCGCCGAGTTCTTCGGGGACCAGCATCGAGAACCAGCCGAGCTCGGCGCCCTGCTTGCGGTAGGCCGCCGAGAAGGCGGCGTCACGAGCGGTGGGATCACGCAGCAGCTCGAGTGGACTCGCCTCCGCCATGAAGCGAGCCGACACGTCGAGCAGCGCCCGCTGGTCGTCGGTTGCGTCGGTGTCCATCGTCCTCCCTCGACTCCCGTTCGAGGCGGACACTACCTCGCAGCGGCGGGCGACGATTCGAGGCGACGCAGGGCCGCCTCGACCCGAGGCCGGGCATCCACCGTTGCAGCACCGGCGAACAGCAGGCCGCTGATGTGCACCAGGTCCCGGCGCGTCGTCGCTGCGGTCTCCTCACCCCGCGCCCAGCCCATGAGCGCGCCGCGAAACCCGAGATGGAGAGACCGGGCGAGCTGAGCACAGTCATCGTCACGCGACACCAGGCCTGCCTCGATCGCCGGGGCGAGACAGCGGAGCCAGAACTCCGCTCCTGCCGAGATCGAGTCGGCCCACGGATGGGCGTCGGCCGAGAGCACGACGACCAGTAAGGGGCGAAACAGCGTGGAATCAGAGGTGTAGGTACCGAGCGCGCCCTCCACGAACTCGAAGAAGTGCTCGATCGGATCCTCGCCCGGCTCCGCGGCGGCGAACGCGACGCCGGCGAGGTCCGCGAGCTCACGCATCGAGAAGTCGACGCCACCCTCCCGTCGGATGAGCGTCTCCGCCGCCTCGACGATTCGCTCGCGCCGCTCTTCCTTCGCTTGCTCCCGCTTGGACATCACGCCGACGGGATGTAGCGAGCGAAGTCCGTGAGGTCGCCTGGTTCGACACCCCGACTCTGCTGGGCGATCACGCCGTCGGGACGGACCAGAACGACCGAGTCAGGGTGATATGGCTCGATCGGGGTACCGCCCGGAAGCTGACGCACCTCGACCGGTGCGCTGCCGCCGGGACGGTCGCCCGGTAGGGCCTGCCAGGCATCGACAGCACATTGCGGCCCAAGCAGGAGCACATATGGCCCGCCGAACCAGTCGAGGACGGATTCATCGGCTCCCTCGTCGATCCAGACGTGCGGAGCGCGCCACGAGCTCGGATGACACCTCGAAGCCGCGGCTGCTGCCCGGACCGTCGGCGCCAACCGTGTACGCCGCCACGACCGACTCCTCCTCACCCGTCTTGGTGTTCCGAAGGGTGAGCCTTGTGCCGTCGGCATCTTGGGTGAGGTCGATGGCCTCGGTGTCGAATCGGACGTCGATGTTGGGGTCCTCCGCCACCTTCGACATCAACGCCTTCTCCACCTCGTCCTGTACGGTCATCGCAGGGGCGCAGGGACTGTGAGGGCCGCGCTCTTTCAAGAACGTCGGACTCGGGATGCTCGAATACGGCTCGACTGCGAGGTTGTCGGACCAGTGGTTGTACAGGGTCCAGTCGTGGTCGAGCCCGGTTGCTGAGACTCGCTCATACAGGCCGAACTCCCGCCAGCAGCTCCATCGTGTTGGTGTCGACGAATCGGGACCGCGGGTGGGTGTTGAGCTCGCTGCGGCGTTCGAGCAGGAGGCACCGAACCCCATGACGCGACAAGAGCAATGCGTCGGTCAGCCCGATCGGCCCGCACCCGATGACACAGACGGGGACGTCGAGCATCATCAACCTCCTGCATGCATCGCCTTATTGGATCACGATATAAACAGGCTCACCAGCGACGGAGCCCTTCAGCGTCGAGTGAGACCGCGCCAGAAGTGTCGCGCTGGCACTCCGCGGGTTGCAGACGCCGAGGTGGAGTGGTTCCGGCCACCGCCGACCGCTTGTGCCTCGACCTCACAGCCGGAGGCGGTCAGCTGATCGGCACCGGATCCTGATCCGAGCGGAACACGTGCTCGACCACCGACCCCCCCGCCTCGAACGCAGCCAGTAGCTCGTCGGGGTCGAACGGCTCACCGATCGGGTTCGCTTCGAACACCGGACCCGCCATGAACTCGTTGGCCTCATCGGGGTCGAGCACGTCGATCTGGAACTCCATGAGGTTGCCGTCGGGATCGGCGTAGTACATGGACAATGTCAGCCCGTGCTTGACGGGCCGCACCGGCAGGATTCCCCGCTCCTTCAGCCGTGAGTAGAGCGAGACGAACTCGCCCAGGTCGTTCCAGGTGTACGCGACGTGGTTGACACCAGGCCCCTGACCGAGCTTGGGCTCGGGCGGCGGGTCAGGAAGCGGACCCAGGTTGAGGAATGCGAAACGGTGGTGCTCGTCGTCGTACGTGAGAAAGGTGAGCGTATCGTCGCCGTGCTGCACGCGAGCTTCGAACACGTCGAGGTACCAGTCGATCATCTCCCGGTAGCGGTGGGTGTTGTAGACGACGTGAGCAAACTTGGACGGTGATGTCATGACTGGGCCTCCTCCTAGCCGGCTGCGATCAGGAGCTTCCCGAGTTCTCGCGGTTCGTCCTCGAATCGAGCCTGCGGGTGGACGGTGCACGCCATCGTGTCCCGGAAGATCCGCTCGAACGGGTACTTCTTGAACACCACCCCGGGGCCAATCACGTTGTGCAGGCTGAGGACGGCCTGCTGGATCCGCTGCCCGGTGCCCGCCACATCGATGAGGTTGGCGAGCTCCAGCGGGGAGAGCTCACGACCACGCATCGCGATGCCGACGGCAGTGCGGTAGGCATCTTCGAGGCGCGAGCGACAGCCATTGACGACCGACTGCGCGGTGCCGAGGGTGGCCTGGACGCAAGCGTCGTCTGTGAGCAACCCGGTGCCGTAACTCCTCCGCTTGCCCTGGATCATCTCGACACACACATCGATCGCGCTCTGCCCGAATCCGATCGAGATGGAGTTGATGGCGATCGTCGCGACGAGCCAGAACGGCAGACCACCACGCGACCGGGTGAAGCTCGTGACACGGTGGCCAGGCACGAACTGATCGACGAAGCGGATGCTGCGGGAGGCCGTCCCCTGGAGGCCCATCGAGTACCAGTCGTCGAGGCACTCGCCGTCCGCGATCGGGACGAAGAAGCCGAGGTGGTCTCGATTGCCCTCCGCGTCCAGCCCGTAGGCGCCGACGAGCGCCCACCCGGCGGTGAGGCAGCCGGACGATGTCGGCCAGGTCCCGCCGATCACGTACCCGCCGTCGACCCTCTCACATGTGCCGAGCGGGACGTAGGACGACGAGATGAGGACCGTGTTGTCCTCCCCCCACACGTCGCGCGCGGCGTCGGGGAGGGCCGACAGGGTTCCCTGGTGAGCGCCGAGAACCAGCAGCACCCATGCCGCACTTCCGCTGCTTCCACCGCGCGAGATCTCCATGACGACCCGCAGGAAGGGCATGAGGTCGTAGCCGAACCCACCCCACTCTCGGGGCTGGACGATCTTGAAGAACTCCGCCTGCCGCATCGCCTGGATGATGTCGTCGGGCACCGAGCCGGTCAGCTCGATCTCCTCCGCGCGCTCCCGCAGCATCGGGATCATCTCCCTTGCTCGACGGAGCAACTCGTCCTCCGTCGGAATCGCATCAGGATCCACCGCGTGAGGCTCGCCGGTCGTGACCGCC
>CAYUBX010000401.1:0-4115 GCA_964443165.1 uncultured Acidimicrobiales bacterium | reverse complement strand
GCCCGCACGGCGGAACAACTCGCGGCGGTGGAGCCCGACGAGATCATGGCGGCGTTCTCCACCAACGAGGCCGACTCACACGTTCGCGACCGGTACTTCCTCGACTCAGGTCCCGGGATGAGCTTCTTCTGGGAAGCCGAAGCGATCGACGCTGACGGGCGTCTCACCCGCGACAAGGACGTGGCAGTCAACAAGTTCGGCCACGCGATGCACGACCTCGACGACGTGCACGATCACTTCTGCCGGCGCACTGGCCTCGCCGAGGTCACCGCCGACCTCGGGTACGACGACCCGCTTCTCATCCAGAGCATGTACATCTTCAAGCAGCCACTCATCGGCGGCGAAGTGGTGATGCACAACGACCATGCGTTTTTGTGGACCACCCCGATGCGCACGCTCGGCTACTGGATCGCGCTCGAGCCAGCCAACGCGACCAACGGCTGCCTGTGGGCCCAGCCGGGGAGCCATCGAAACGAGCAGTGGCGCCGCTTCGAGCGAACCGACGAGGGCGGCACCCGCATGAGCGTGTGGGAGGACGCCCCTCCCGCAGCAGGCCTCGTCCCACTCGAGGTCGACACCGGCACCGCGATCGCGCTCGACGGCATGCTCTCGCATTGGAGCGACACCAACCGCAGCGATCGCAGCCGCCACGCGTACACGCTCCACGTGATCGATGCCGATGCGGAGTGGGCGGGCCACAACTGGCTACAGCGGCCAGCCGAACTGCCCTTCCGCGGCTTCTAGCCGGACGTCCGCGGAACGGGCTCAGGCCAGCCAGGCTCGCAGCGCCGAACGGAATTGTTCGGCGTTTGCTGACATCGCGACATCCCATCGCGATGGAGCGAACCCGATCAGATCGATGAGACGCTGCTTTTCCTCGTCGGGCCACGGGGAGTTCTCCACCAGCGCCATCCGCTGATCACCGACGGTCATGCCCCAGGCCGGGCCCTCCGCACAGTCGACCTCGAGCGGGAGACGGTGCCAGTCACAGATGTCCGGCTCCACGATGACGAGCGCAGCGAGGAGGTCGTGGATCGGCAGGCCGGCGCCGCCTTCGAGCGCGCTGAACTCGAACGATGCCCGCCAGATGCTGTGCAGTGCATCCGCACCCTGAACAGTGGATGCCAGAGCGAGATCGAGTTCCGCCTCGGTGATGGTCGCGTCGTGCGTCGCGTCGAGGGGCACCAAACGAGGTGCCCGGCCCGACGCCAGCGCCCCCGGTACGCCGAATGCATCGACCATCGCAGCGGCTGCAGTGGGATCGTTGGCGACGTTGGCCTCTCCGACTGGTGTCAGGTTGCCGGCCGTCGCAATCGCGCCACCCATCACGACGACATCGGACAGCTTGGACGGAAGCGCCGCATCCAGCTCGAGTGCCGCCGCGACCGGCGTGAACGGGCTCACCGGTAACAACGTCAGCTCACCTGGACGCTCGTCAGCGAGACGCACGATCGCCTCGTGACCGGGCTCGGCCTCGGCCACGCGATCAGCGTCGGCGAGCTCCACACCATTGAGACCGTCCTCACCCATGACGACACTGGCATCGAAGCGCGCCGGCGAACGGCCTGCAGAACCTTTGCCCGCCCCGCTGAACACCGGCACATCGCCCGCGCCAGCGGCGCGAAGCACGGCGAGCGTGTTCCTCGTCGCTCGCTCCACCCCCACATTTCCCCAGTCGGCCACGACGGCTACCAGGTCGACCCGCGGGTCCGTCGCCGCCCAGAGAAGCGCTCCTGCATCGTCGGTGCCGGTGTCCACCACCATCACCAACTGTGGTGTCCCAACCGACACGTCAGTGGTCGCCGCGTCGATACGGAACGCCGTCGAACCTGGGAATCCGGAGCTTCTGCACGTTGAAGATCAGGACCAGGAGTACGAATGCGTACGGCATGGTGTTCGGCAACCAGTCGGGCGCGGAATCGCTGAGCAGGTACCAGACGAACACGATGACGCCGATACCGCCTGCGATCGAAGCATCGATCCTCCGCTCACGTCGCAACGAGGCGGCCGCGACGGCGCCCATCGCCAAAGCGATCACCAGCAGCAGCGCCCTCGTCGCGCTTCCATCGAAGTCGGCGAACGAGATGCCGAGCGGGTACGCGAACAAGGTGGCGCCGATCACAATGCCGATGACGCGGTAGTTGCCGAAGATCAGTGCCGCGAGAGCGATGAAGCCGCGACCCTGCGTCTGCCCGCCCCTGTAGATCCCGGTCAGTTCCATGACGATGAACGCGCCGGCCATCCCGGCCAGTGCGCCGGACACGATCACGCCGATGTACTTGTACTTGTAGATGTTGACGCCCAGGCTCTCGCCGGCGTACGGGTTCTCACCCGCCGAGCGGAGCCGCAGCCCGAGCCGCGTCTGCCACAGCAACCACGCGCTCCCGATGGCCAACCCGATCGCGATCAACGTGAAGTAGGCCACGTTGATCATGGGACCCTTGAGGACTCCGGCGAGGTCGGAGATGTAGAACCAGTCCTGCTTGTCGAACCACCCGAGAATGTCCGGCGAGCGCCAGCCCCCGATGCGCCCTCCGGCGAGGAACGGAATCGTCACGTTCCCCAGTCCGTCCACGCCTGGCGACTGCGTCTGGCTGCCGCCCTCCATGCCGACGAAGACTCGCTCGGACAGGTATCGGGTGAGCCCCGGCCCGAGGATGTTGATCGCCACACCCGAAACGATCTGGTCGACGCCGAAGTGGATCGTGGCGATGGCGTGCAGCAGCCCACCCAGCGCTCCGCCGATCATGCCGGCGAGCAGTCCGCCCCAGGGGCCCCACTGGATGGCGCCCCACGCACCGCACCACGTGCCGAGGATCATCATCCCTTCGAGGCCGATGTTGACGATGCCCGCGCGCTCGGAGAACAGACCGCCGAGTCCCGCGAGCAGCAGCGGGATCGACCATCGAAGGGTGGTCTGGGTGGTGGTCGGCGCGGTCAGCAGCTCAGTGTCGGAGATCGACTGAACCACGACGACGACGAAGAGCCCGATCGCGGCGACGAGCATCCAGCGCAGCGATGCATGCATGCTCTGGTACCGCTCCACGAGCGTCTGTGGTTGACGGGGATCTGACACTGCGGTCACGCCGTCACCTCCGCAGCCATCGCCGCGCGCTGGATCTCATCACGCTGGCGGTACCGGTTGACGACCTCGTAGGCCACCACCGCGGCGAGCAGGATCGTCGCCTGCATGATCACCACGATCGACTGCGACGCCTGGCCACTCACCTGCAGCACCGCGGAGGAGCTGTCGAGGAAACCGAACAGCAGCGCGGCAAAGGCGATGCCGCCGGCCGAGTTGCGGCCCAACAGAGCGACACCGAGGCCGCCGAACCCGAGACCTCGCACGAATCCCTGGTCGTAGCTGTGGTTGTCGCTCAGGATCTCGGGCATTCCGATCAGGCCGGCGACCGCACCCGACGCGATCATCGCGAACAGCACCATCCGGGCCGGCGGCACACCACCGGCCCGCGCCGCCAGCGGGTTCATGCCGCTCGCGCGCAGGTCGTAGCCGAGCCGGGTCCGGTTGATCCAGATGGAGAAGAGGACGCCGACGAGGACGGCGATCACCAGAACGCCGGTGAGCTCACGGCCGCGGCCGATGTCGCGGGTGAAGATCTCGACGACGCCATTGAGGTCGGGGATCCAGCCCGACTCCTCGATCTTCTTCGTCCCGGCATTGGTGGCGTTGTTGCCCGACCGGTCGATCACGTGGGGGAACGTCGCCGCGATGATCCCACCGATCGCGATGAAGTTGAGCATGATCGTCGCGACGACCTCGTTGACGCCTCGGTACACCTTGAGCACCGCCGCGATACCGGCGTAGGCGGCGCTAACGCCGATGGCGGTGGCGGCGATCACCGCAACGTGCAGTGGTCCCGGAAGGCTGATCTGCGCTCCGACCACGGCAGCGGTGAACGCCCCGAGCGTGTACTGGCCCTCGATCCCGATGTTGAAGAGATTCATCCGGAAGCCGATAGCCGCTGCGATGCCCGCGATGTAGAGCGGGGTCGCCCGGTTCAGCATGTCGACCATCGTCTCGAGGCGGCTGCCGTTCTCCAGCATGGTGCGGTACGTCTCGATGCTGTTGCTGCCAGATATCTGCAGCACGACCG
>CAYUBX010000400.1:0-4116 GCA_964443165.1 uncultured Acidimicrobiales bacterium | reverse complement strand
GTCGTATAGACTCGATTGCCATGTTTCCATGTTCTGAACCTATTACAGCTCCCAGTGCCATAAGTTAGTTTCGCACTATATGGGCTAAAATTATCGGCCAGAAGCCGAGCCAGAAGCCCATGGACATCTGGCTCGGTGGAGCGGCCGACGTCGAACTGCGCCGCTGCGGTCGCTTCGGGGACGGCTGGCTGCCGTCGTTCTGCACGCCCGACATGGCGGCTGCCGGATGGAAGATCGTCAACGAAGCCGCCGACGAGCACGAGCGCTTCATGGATCCCGAGCACTTCGGCGTCCTGGTCCCCTACACCCACGGCGACCTGACGCCCGGCTACAAGCAGATCCTCGACCGTCGGGCCCCGGGGGTCGACCCGTCGGAGATCATCCCCACCGGTTGGCAGGGCCTCCGGGATCAGCTCGAGCGTTTCGTCGAGGTCGGCGCGTCCAAGTTCGTGCCGATCCTCGTCGGCGAGCCCGACGACTGGTTCGCGGAGCTCGAGGGCGTCGCTGAGACCGTCCTCACGATCCAGAACTGACGAGCGCCTGCACCGCGGCCCCCAGGCGAGCGACGAGTTCCTCGTCGTCGTCGCCCCCGTGATCGAGCCAGTCGACGACCCCTTCCCAGACGATCGTGACACCGAGCTCGATCACCCAGCGGATCACGTCATCGTCGCCGTGGACGTTCGCCTTCACCAGCGGTGTCAGATCGTCGACGACCCGAGCCCGCAACTCCGCAACGTGCGCGGCAAAGTCGGCCTCTCGGCTGGCACGACGCACGAGGAGGCGAACACCATGGGGCTTGTGCTTGGCCACCGAAAGAACCGCGCGGATCGCCCCGTTCTCTTCGCCGGCGGAGACGCGGGTATCGAACTCGGTCCCCATCGCCGTCAGCACGTCGTCGAGGATGGCTCGGTAGAGCTCGGCCTTGCCCTCTGTGTGCCGGTAGAGCAGCACCTTGCTGACGCCGGCGCGGGACGCGATGTCTTCCATCGAGGTGGCCGCATACCCGGTCTCGGCGAACGCCTCGGCGGCCGCTGCGAGAATCGATTCGCGCCGCTCCTGCCGGGACAGCCTGCGGCGTGCGTCGCGTGCGGACATCGTGGGGCGAGCCTAGGAGCCCGACGCGCTCGGCGGGAGGCCCATGAGCTCGACTGACCCGATCTCCCGCCATCCGGAGCCATTCTTCGTGGTCGGGGCGATCTCTCAATACCTGGGAGCAGCGGTCGCAGTGGGGCTCTTCGACGAGCTCGCCCCTGCCACTGTCGCCTTGGTCCGCGTCGCTGCTGCGGCGGGCATCATCGTGGCCATCCGCCGATCCTGGCGGCGCGACTGGTCGCGGGAAGAGCTCGCGTGGACGGTCGCCTTCGGGGTCGCGCTCGCGTCGATGAACCTGTCGATCTACTTCGCGATCGACGAGCTGCCGCTCGGCAACGCTGTCGCGATCGAGTTCACAGGTCCGATCGCCGTGGCCGCGCTGGGGTCGAGGACGCTCCGCTCCCTCGGCGCGTTAGCCCTCGCCGCGCTGGGCGTGGTCGTGCTGGCCGGGGTCGAAGCCGAGGGAACGGCCCGAGGGGTGCTGTTTGCCCTTCTCGCCGGTGCCTTCTGGGCCGCGTACATCGTGCTCGGACACCGTGTCGCGCGGCGCGGCATGGCGGTCGACGGGCTCGGTGTCGGGATGCTGGCCGGCGCCATCGCCATCGCCCCGCTGGGTGTCAACGGCCTGGGCCCTGCGTTCGACAAGCCGATCCTTCTTCTGATCGCGCTTACCACCGGGCTGCTGTCCAACGTGATCCCCTACGGGATCGATCAGGTCGTGATGCGACACATCACCCGACCGCGGTTCGCCTTCCTCCAGGCGCTTCTGCCGGTCACCGCCACGATCGTCGGCCTGATCTCGCTGTCGCAGGTTCCGTCCGCCCGCGAGGGGATCGGCATCGGCCTCGTCATCGTCGCGATTCTCGCTCGCACCGCAACCGATCGCTGAGAGGGGCAGACTCTCCCCATGGGCCTCGAGTACGAACCGATGGAGCACATGGAGAAGCTCGAGTGGATGCTCGAAACCCATGGATGGGGCGTCGAGCCGGTGCCGCCGGTCGAGGGCCCCGAGCCGCGACCGGCGTACTCCTACACGTTTGGGCTCGAAGCCCTGTGCGGACAACCCGAGGTCGTGCTCTTCGGCCTCGCTCCTTCCGCGGCCCGCGGCCTGCTCGACCTCATCGTCGGGCACCTTCGCGCCGGCGGCGAGCTACCGGTGGGTCAGCCGTTCAACGGACTGCTCGACAACGGGCTGATTTCCGCGCTGCTCGACATCGATCGCGGCGCGCACGGTCACCTGTTCCCCACGCTCCCGAAGATCTACGGCGACCAAGAGTGGCGGGTGCGCCAGTTCGTGTGGCCGGACCGCAGCGGCGCGCTGCCGTGGGACAGTGGCTGGCCGGAGCAACTCCGGCTGGCCCAACCTGTGGTGGGCCACTGGTAGAAGCCCTCAGCCGACGAGCAGCGCGGCCACGTGCTCCCAGTTGACCAGGTGGTCCATGAACGTGTTCACGTAGTCCGGCCGACGGTTGCGGTAATCGATGTAGTAGGCGTGCTCCCACACATCGATGGTGAGCAGCGCCTTCGCCGAATGCACCAACGGAAGATCGGCGTTGGCGGTCTGCATGATCGACAGGCCGCTCCCGTCATCGACGAGCCACGCCCAGCCGGACCCAAACTGGGTCATGGCCGCCGTCGTGAACTGGCTCCGGAACTCGTCGTAGCTCCCGAAGGCCTGCCCGATCGCATCGGCCACCTCACCGGATGGCTCGCCGCCGCCGGACGGTGACATCGAGTTCCAGTAGAAGGTGTGATTCCAGATCTGGGCCGCGTTGTTGAACATCCCGCCACTGGCGGCCCTCACGACCGTCTCGAGGTCGGCGGTGGCCAGATCGGTGCCCTCGAGCATGCCGTTGAGGTTGCTCACGTACGCGGCGTGATGTTTTCCGTAGTGGAACTCGAGGGTCTCGGCGCTGATGTGTGGCGCGAGCGCGCCGAGGTCGTACGGGAGAGGGGGAAGCTCGATCGACATCGTTTCTCTTCGCTGGGGAGCGCGATTCGGACCTTCTTTTTATCGGCCCCAGGTGCTCGCTCCATACAGAGCGAGGAGCGTGGCCACCACTCCGATGACCAGCAACAGAAGTGCTTGGCGGAGAACACCGGCCCTGTCCGGCTGCGGACGCTGATCACCGACAGCGATCCCGGCCAGAACACCGGCCACCAGCCCACCCAGGTGGCCGCCGATGGAGATGTTGGGGATGAGGAACGAGATGACGACGTTGATGACGATCAGGCTGCCCACGCCATTGTTCCATGGGTCGCCGCCGCTGAGCTTTTCCGCGAGATAGAGCGCACCCATCACGCCGTAGATCGCGCCGGACGCTCCCACGACCGGGGTCTCGGGGGTGTGGAGCAACGCGCCCGCCGATCCTCCGAGAAGCGATACGGCGTAGATCGCGCCGAACCGGGTCACCCCGACGAGCTGCTCCAGCCGACGACCGAGGAGGAACAGCATGATCATGTTCATCCCCACGTGGGCGATGTTCGAGTGGAGGAAGGCACCGGTCACGAGGCGCCACCATTCGCCGAGGGCGTCCACGCCGGGGCCCCAGAGCGACCACTCGGCGGTGATCGTCCGGCGGATACCGGCGCCGCTTCGGTTGAGATCGCGGGTCACCAGGAAGATCGCCACGTTCACCGCGATGATCACGGCGGTCACGGTGAGCGCGGGCGGACGACCGGTAGCAGCGCGCACGATCCGCTGCTCGCGACGGCTGGGCGCGTTGGCCTTCACGCACTCGAAGCAGTGGGCTCCGACCGACGCCTGCCGGAGGCACACGTGACAGGCGGGACGCCCACAGCGCGTGCAGTTCCGTCCCGTCTCCACGTCATCGTGATGAAAGCAGGTCGCCACGCCGGTGACGGTAGATCGCCAGTCGGCGCGACGGGAATCGTCCCGGCGTCTGGCCGCTACGCGCAGGCGGTGAAGCGGAGCAGGTCGCCCACCGGCTCCACGCTCGCCGAGCTGTGCGCCTCCACGAAAGTCTCGAGGCCGTCGCGCATCGTCGTTGTGGCATCGGGCTC
>CAYUBX010000399.1:0-4117 GCA_964443165.1 uncultured Acidimicrobiales bacterium | reverse complement strand
GAGGCCGGGACGGCGGTGGTGCTCGCTCTCACCTACCCCGAGCGACCGGGTGTCACCGCTGTGGTGCAGATCGGGGCGATGGACGGTGGAGTGTCACTCAGCCAGGAACGCAGCGAAGTGGGCAGTGGATCCACGCCCCTGGCCGACGCGGTCGATCCAGACGATCCGCAGGACGGCGAGGCCGAGCCCGGCGAGGGCTCGATGGCCGAAAGCGATGCGCCAGACACGTCGCAGGCCCCCGATGTGTCCGAGCCGCCACCGGCAACGGAGGGCGCGTTGCTTCTCCATGGTGAACGCGTGGCGATCGCCTGGCGACTCGTGAACGCGACCTACGTCCCCGCGACGGGCGGCGACGACCCGCTCTTCCACATCCACACGTCGAACGAGGCCGACGGGTTCTACCTGTCGTTCGAGTTCTACACGGTGCGGGATCAGGCATGGGCACGCGAGAGTGGCATGTACGACATCGCCTGCCAGGACCCGCTGCGCGACACGGGGATCTGCGTTCACTTCGACCCCGATGGCCCTGGACCAGCCGGCGATCTCGGCGCAGACTTCGGCGCCAGGGGCACTGTGGTGATCCGGCAACTCGATTCCGGTGGCTATGCCATCGACGTGATCGGGCTCGCTTTCACCGACGGCACCACCTTCGAGGACTTCACGATGAGCAGCGAGCCAGGCGACGGAAGCGAGTGATCCATGGCTGACAGCGAGGGGTATCGGGAGCGCGTGAAGCGGAGCGCGAAGGCGGGTCGACAGCTGGCCCGCCACAACTCGGCGCTCCACCTGTCGTACTGGAAGACTCACTCGCTCGCGATGGCCGACGGCGACCTCGATCGCAAGACGAAGGAGCTGATCGGGCTCGCTCTCGTCGTGAACATGCAATGCGATGTGTGCGTCGCGTACCACGTGCGCGACTGCCTCGACGCCGGCGCGTCGAAGGAGGAGATCTACGTCGCGCTCAACGTCGCAGTGATGCAGTGCGGGGGGCCGGCGATGGTCTACGCAGGGTATGCGGTGGAGGCCCTCGACGAGCTGCTTGCCGGCACCGAGCTCACTCCCGAGGAGCCCCCGCACTCCCACTGAATTGCGAGTCGACGCGCAACTACTCTCGGCGTCCATGGAATTCGGGATGTGCGTCACCACCAAGCTCAGCGATGTCGACGAGTGCGTCGAGTTCGAACGGATGGGGTTCGACGCCATCTGGGTGCCCGACAGCCAGATGATCTGGGGCGATTGCTACGCCTACCTCGCGCTCGCGGCCGAGCGCACCGAGTCGATCCGCCTCGGCACCGGCGTGTCCGTGGCGGGCACCCGGATCCCGCCCGTCACCGCGCACTCGATCGCCTCCATCAACACGATCGCCCCGGGCCGGACGTTCCTCGGCATGGGCGCGGGCAACAGCGCCCATCGATTCCTCGACCACAAGCCCCTTCCCATCAAGAAGTACGGGGAGGAGCTGAGGGTGATTCGCGAGCTCCTCGCCGGCAACGAGGTGGACTACACCTTTCGGGGCAAGACCGCTCCGACCCGGCTGCTCATGGCGGACCTGGGGTACGTCAACCTGGACGACCCCATCCCCATCATCGTGTCCGGCTTCGGGCCCAAGTCACAGGCCCTCGCCGGAATGTACGGCGATGGTCTGGTGACGTCGCTGCCCCCCGAGCCGCGCGCGATCGCCCGGGCGCTCGAGACCGCGCGACGCGGCGCTGAATCGGCCGGCCGCGAGCTGCCAGATCCCTTCCCTGTGATCAGCCTGACCAACATCGTGGTGCTGCAGCCGGGCGAATCGGTGACCTCGGAGCGGATCATCGAGGAGAACGGCCCGTACGTGATCAGCTCGCTGCACTACATCTACGACAAGATCCGCCAGTACGGCGGCGAGCCACCGCATCACCTTCAGGGGATGTGGGACGACTACGCAGCCCTGGTGGAGCAGACCCCCGAGGCGATCCGCCACATGCGCATCCACGACGGCCATTGCACCTTCCTCCGCGACGACGAGCGGCCGTTCGTGACCGAAGAGTTGATCCGCGGCACCTGCATCGTGGGCACTGCTGAGGAGGTCGCAGCCAAGCTGGGCCAGCTCGGGGAGGCGGGCCTCGACGAGATCATGATGCTGCCGGCCCCGGGACTTCAGGTGAAGGTGGGCCAGGAATTCGCCCACCAGGTCCTCCCCCTCCTCGCCGCCTGACCCGCCATCCGCGTGGTCGGCTCCGCGTCGGGGTCCGCTAGGGGTCAGACACGTGTCTGACCCCTAGCGGACGCTCAGGGTGGGATTCGGGCCCGGGCGACTGCGTAGGGTGAAGAATGGGGCGAGCGGTTGGGGTGAGGCCACCGGTCGCGGTGGAGCGGTCGCGATCAGGCTGACACGGCGCTGGGGACTCGCTCGCTCTGCGCGACGTAGGGAAAGACGTCCTCGAACCCGCAGAGCGTCTTGAACAGAGCGGGGTCGTTGCAGTCCTCCGCGAGCCCTCGGTCGAAGCTGTTCCTGAACTCCTCCTGCGGGAGGACCATGAGGTGGCGGTAGTAGTTGGCGATAGAGAGCCGCATACCCGGCGTCTGCTTCGGGAACGCGCCGTGCCAGGTCGCACCGTGAAAGACCAGCAGCGAACCCTTCGGAACCTCACATGGCACAGCGCGCTTCACGGCGTCGGGGAACGTCGGCGGCGTCATGCGGCGGTGTGAACCCGGCACATAGGCGAGTGCGCCGCCCTCGTACGTGTAGTCGGTGAGGCACCAGTTGGTGTTGGCAGTCAGTGCATTGCGTCCCCAGGGCAGCGGCACTGCGAGCTGATCGCAGTGAAGACCGAGGTTGGGGCCGTAGCCGTACTCGCCCTGCCACTTGATGAACGCGTTGTGGCTGCTGAATCTGGTGGCCGTGGACCCGATCATGTGCCGAATCAGTGCAACGGCCACCGGGTTGACCGCCAGGTCACGAAACATGCGATCGCCGCTGCAGAGCTGCTGGATGAGGAACTGACTGGGCGCTTGCGGGTCGGTCTCGCCGGCGAGTTCGGCGAGAACGTGATCGGGGTCGACGAACTCCACCGGCGCTGCGGGTCCGTCGTCGAGATCGAACGGGCACCCGACGATCTCCTCGGCGCGGCGCAGCAGCCAGCCTGCCAGCTCGTCCATCTGCTCTTCGCTCACACCGTGGACGTCGGGCGGCACCACCGCGAGGCCGTCGACTTCCAGCTGGAGGACGTACTCCTCGAGCCCGAGCTCGTGGATCTCCGGAGCGAGGCGAGTTCGCTTGGCGGTCTTCGTGGACATGACATCCCCCTGGGTGCGGGACCCAGGCTACGGCAGTGCCCGCAGGCGAGTTCAGTGTCGGACGCGGGGCGTGAGCTGAACGAGCACACCCCCTGCGTCGGCGGGGTGGACGAAGCGGTGGTGCTCGGTCTGCACGACTCGGGTCCCGATCGCGGTCAGGGCCCGCGTCATGCTGTCGAGGTCGACGGCCGGGAGAGCGAGGGTCACCGGCCCCTCTCCCGACGCCTCGAGCCGCTCGCTGATCGGGGACGTCCGCCCCGCAGCTGGAGAGAGCAGCTCGATCATCGAGCCGCCGAGATCGAGACGGGCCGCGTCGAAAGCACCGTCGGAGATCGGGTGAGCGCCCATCATCTCCGGTTCGACACCGCAGAGAGCGGCCCACCGGGCGGCGGACGCCTCCAGGTCCTCGACAGCCAGAGCGACATGGTCCAGCTGCGCCGGTGCGTCGGCCGGATGCCGCGGACGGCTGTCGGCGCTCTCGCCGATGAGGTCGATCTCGAGGCCGGACAGGCGATACGGCAGCGATGCGGCGCCCCAGCCCATGCGGATGACCGTCGTTCGGCGATCGGCCACTGCGAGCATGAGGCGACGCAGGCCGCCGGGCTGGGAGGCGTCGTGGCGCACCATCACCCCGCTGGTGCCGACGACGAAAGCGGGAACGATCCCGAACGGAGTGGGGCCCTTCTGGGCGAGGTACCCATATGTCGCGATCGCTCGCAGGAGGCGGTCGTTGTCCGGGACGTTGATCTCGACCGCCACCAGGCGTGCGGTCATTCGAGCACTCCGGCGATGACCAGCTCGGCCACCTGGTCGCCGTCGTACCCGAGGATCTCCGTGAGGA
>CAYUBX010000398.1:0-4126 GCA_964443165.1 uncultured Acidimicrobiales bacterium | reverse complement strand
GAAGCCCTCGCCGCCGCGGGCGTCCCAGCCGGACCGGTCATGAGCCCGGCCGATGCCGTCGACAACCCGCACTTTCAGGCCCGGGGTACTGTGCGCGAGATCACGGATCCCTACATCGGTACGTTTCACGTGCCGGGGTTTCCCCTTCGCTTCGACGGGCAGGCGGTCGAGCCGGACCTTGTTGCTCCGGCTCTCGGGGAGCACAACGCCGATGTGCTGGGCGAACTGCTGGGGTGGACGCCCGCACAGCTCGAATCGGCGAGCGCATCGGGCCTGCTCGTCGCCGCTGAACGCTGACCCCACCCGGTCATGCGGACGCCCGGGGCCTAGCGGTCGCTGGTATCGATCGTGCGTCCCTCGGCGAGCGCGACGGCTTCGATCTCGAACATCAGCTCCGGATACGCGAGGGCGCGAACCTCGCAGATCGTGTCGGCTGGATAGGGCGGGCTGAACACCTCCCTGCGCAGCTCCACGACGTCGGGGAAATACGTCATGTCCGTCACGAGGATCGTGACCTTGATGACCTGATCAAGGCTCGAACCCGCGGCCTCCAGCACCCGACGGAGATTGCCCACCGCGTGACGAGCTTGCACGCCGAAGTCGCCGCGCCCCACGATCTGCCCCTCGTCATCCACTGCGGCCTGGCCTGAGACGAAGACGAGGTCTCCCACGCGGAAGGCCTGCGAGATGTGGACCGCGGCGAGGCGGTCGGGCTCGGTGCTGATGCGTACGGCGTCGGTCCCCATCAGCGGACCCTACCCGTGGCTCGATCGGCGCTGGGTTTCGGCGAGTCGCATCACGCGATACTCGGGCATGCCCAGGCCACCAGTTGACGGCGTTGCGTTCTCGGATATCCCTTGGAGGTCCACGTCGGTTCTGTGGGGCCCCGAGTCCGACTCACCCGCCGAGCTCGACATCAAGGGCTACGGCTTGGCTCGCGTGCTGTCACGAGACCCAGACAGCGGCGCGTTGAGCTTGCTGATCAAAGAGCCGCCCGGCTGGCACACCGGTGCGGCGGAGCAGCACTCGGTGCTCCAAGAGGACATCTTGCTCGAGGGTGACTGCTGGTACGGCGAGGAGCACTTCGAGGGACCGACGTACTTCTGCTTCCCGCCTGGTCATTCACACGGGCCGATGTTTACCGAGACGGGCGCACTGTGGCTGGTCACCCTGGCCGGACCCTTCGACGTGACCTACAGCGACGAGGTCCGCGCCCAGGACATGTCCTGGTACCCCACGGCCCGCGCTCACGCCGAAGACTGACCACAGCCGCGCCCGCCGGACGATGGTTCTACGATCGACCCACCCACCGATCGGAGTCGACGTGTTGTTCGAGCTACGCCAGTACCGCACCCATCCAGGACAGCGAGACAGGTTTGTGGAACTGATGGAGACCGAGATCATTCCGTTCCAGGTCGCTCAGGGAATGTCCATCGTCGCGAGCTTCGTTGCGGAGGAGGACCCGGACCTCTACGTCTGGATTCGCCGGTTCGAGAACGAGGAGCAGCGAGTCGCGCAGTACGCGGCCGTGTACGAGAGCGACCACTGGAAGAACGACATCTCTCCACGCATCCCCGAGATGCTGGACCGAGAATCCATCAACGTCACTCGGCTGAACCCCACATCGGTGTCTGCGCTGCACTAGTTGCGCGGTACCCCCCGACGCCGTCCCGCAACCTCACGACCCACTGCAAGCGCCGGAGCCCACCAACTTCGGCGCAGACGGTTCACAGCTCAGCCCGCTCCGTCTTCGCGGCGACAGCGGAGGCGTCGAGACGTGACTTTTCGCGTTGCGGGCTGGCGATGGAGTGGGGGATTCGTAGAATTCGGTTTCGCCTGTCGTAGAGCGGAAGTCGGTGTCCGCGTCGTGGGTCTGTTCACACGGATTCGTCGGTTTGTTCACATGGCGCTCGTCCGGCGCGCCCGTTCTAGCAAGAACGCGCTACTCGTCGAAGTCGCCACAGGTGAGCATGACCTCGAAGAGGACGACCATCAGCGCCTCCTCTTCCTCTGGAGAGGGATCCGTACCCGTGAACTCGCTGGTCATCATCGTCTCCAGGGTTTCCGCGTCGAGCGCGCTGGCGACACATTCGGCTTCTTCCTGGGTTGCCCCGTCGGCGACCATCGAATCGACCATGAACTGACTCATGTCGACACAGTCAAAGAGCGACTCAATCAATACGAGCTCCGCGCCTTCGGGCGGCTCGTCCTGAGGATTCCCGTCGAGAAGCTCATCGAGCAAGTCGTCGTCAAGGCCGGCAACAATCTCGCCAGCCAGGCAACGATTCTCACTATCTGTCAACTGGACATCGTCGACGGCGCTCTCCTCTTCGAGAAACGCTACGACCTCGTCGACTCGAGCGTCCCCGCCAGAATCACCTCCGCAGGCAGCGGCGAAAAATGCGACAAATGCAACGACAGCGAGTTTCTTCATCACGGCACGGTGCCACTTTCGTGCGACCCACACCGTGATGCTGCCGGAGTAACGAGACTGACCCCGCGTTAAACCCCATCCCTCGAACCGCGCGGCTCGCTCACGCAAAATTGCCACAGAGCGGCATCGAGGACCCGCAGAAACCGGCCGAGTTCTACGAGAGAAATCGCCGAATTCTACGAGTCCCCCGGAGTGGAGGTGGCGGGAATCGAACCCGCGTCCTTCAACGTTTCGATGAGTCTTCTCCGAGCGCAGTCGCTGAGCGAATTGTCGGGCGGAGGTCGGACAGCGACATCCTGATTCCGCCGTAGCCGGCTGAGTGTCCTCGGCACCACACCGGCAAGGGTGCCGAGCAAGCCCCGCTCATGAGGGCCACACCACCTGCGGGGCTGAGGCGGTGCGGCCGCTACTCACTGTCTGATCAATCAGGCAGCGAGCGCCATGTCATCAGTGTTGACGTTGGCGTTTGTGAGTGTTCCGGCTCTTTAACGTGGCTCCGGAGACCACGGCTCGCTTCTCTCATGTCAACCGTCAAAGTCGAAACCGATCACCCCCTAGGTGGTTGTTTCACTGTATCGACCGGCCGTGACGGTTCCCGAGGGGAATTCAGCGGTTGCGGTACGCCATGGCTCGGCGGGCCTCGCGTTCGCTCTCGCGCTTGCGGATCGCCTGACGCTTGTCGTACTGCCGGCGGCCGCGAGCGAGGGCCAGTTCGAGCTTGGCTCGACCCTCTCGGAAGTAGATCGACAGCGGGATCAGCTGCAGTGGTTCCTGCTCCGTCTTGGCTCGGAGCCGGTCGATCTCGGACCGGTGGAGGAGGAGCTTGCGGGGTCGGTCGACGATGTGACCGTTGTGCGCCGAGGAATGTCCCCACGGGGAGATTTGCAGCCCCATGATCCACATCTCGTTGCTGCGCACGCGGGCGTAGGCGTCGCCCATCTGGACACCGCCGTCGCGGAGCGACTTCACCTCGCTGCCCTTGAGCACGAGCCCGCACTCGTAGGTGTCGAGGATGTCGTAATTGGCCCGCGCGCGGCGGTTGGACGCCACGATCTTCCGGTCGGAGGGGCCCTTCTGCACCACGAAGAGCGAGGCTACCGGGGAGCCACGCCTGCGGAACTTCGTGGCGAAAAACGGGAATACCGATCGGAGTGGTCAGGTTTCCGGGAGTAGGCGTACAATGTCGATTGGATTGGTCGGCATTACCGCCCTGACACCCGGAGCAGCAGATGGCCATCAGCGTTCGACTTCCCACGGTTCTTCGGCCCCATGCCAACGGTGAGGCGCGGGTCGAGGCGAGCGGCGGCACCGTCGCCGAGGTGGTCGACGATCTCGTGGAGCGCTTTCCCGGCGTGAAGCCGAACCTTCTTGCCGACGACGGCAGCCTGCACCGGTTCGTGAACGTGTACGTCAACGACGAGGACGTCCGCTACCTCGACAAGATGGCGACCGCCCTCGCGGACGGCGACGAGCTCTCGATCCTTCCCGCGGTCGCCGGAGGCTGATCGTGGCGGTCTACGGGGCGATCGACGAGCTGATCGGGAACACGCCCGTTCTCGACGTCAGCCAGCTCAGCCCCAACCCCAACGTTCGTATTCTCGCCAAGCTCGAGGGCCACAACCCGGGCGGCTCGGTGAAGGACCGAATCGCCCGCGCCATGATCGACACCGCGGAGGCGGACGGTTCGCTGCG
>CAYUBX010000397.1:0-4129 GCA_964443165.1 uncultured Acidimicrobiales bacterium | reverse complement strand
CGCCAGTGGCGCCATGATCCCCACACCTGCGTTGTTGATCAGCACGTCGATGGCTTCGCCTGCGGTGCTCGCGATGTCGTCGGAATCCGTCACGTCGAGCTTGCGGACCGTGAGCGAGGCCTGCTCGGCGGCCAGCGCTTCTGCCTGGGCGTCTGTCTCGGTCGTGGCGATGACGTCGTGGCCGCGGGCTGCGAGCTCGATCGCCGCTTGCTTCCCGAAGCCTGAGCCGGCTCCCGTGATCAGGACTGTCTTGGACATGGGCTTCCCCTTCTCGCGCCACTGCAGGCTAGGTGGTCGACGGGTCGTGCTTCGCCCCTCATCGCGGCGCGTGATACTTGAGGCATCGACCGGCTCGATGACGAGGATGACGCGAAGGCTGGCCCCGGGCCACTCGCTTTCACTGTGCTGCCCTCGATCCCCGAGGCGCCCGCCGAGCCGGCACCGCCGGACGAGGGGGACGCGCTCGGGGGCCACAGGCTCGTCGTGGCAGCGACGGTCGTCGCGGCGATGCTCGTGCTGGCCAACGTCAGCGTTCTCAACGTCGCCCTCCCGGTTCTGACGGTCGAGCTCGGGGCCAGCCAGGTGCAGAGCCAATGGATGGTGGACATCTACGCCGTGGTCCTCGCGTCACTGTTGCTCCCGATCGGCGCCATCGGCGACCGCTTCGGCCGACGCATGATTCTCTTGGTCGGCCTGGTCATCCTCATGGCCGCCAACCTGGCCACTCTCGGCCTGGACAGTGCCAACGCGGTGATCGTCGCCCGGGCGGTGAGCGGCCTGGGAGCCGCGTTCGTCTTCCCGGCCACACTGTCCACGATCACCGCGACGCTCCCTGATGAGAAGCGGTCGACCGGCGTGACCATCTGGACCGCGGCGGTCGCGGTCGGCGGATTCTTCGGGATCCTCGGGAGCGCGCTGCTGATCGAGAACTACTGGTGGGGATCGCTCTTTCTGGCGATGGGAATCCTCTCGGCGGTGGTCCTGGTCATCTGCTGGCTCGTGGTGCCCGACTCGGCCGATCCCTCCGAAACCAACGTCGACCCGATCGGCGGAGTGTTGTCGGCGTTGGCGATCGGTGGCCTCGTGCTCGGGATCATCGAGGGGCCGGTGAAGGGGTGGACCTCGACGGTGACCGCCGCCGGCCTCGTGGTGGGCGTCGTGGCCGCGGTCGCCTTCGTCGCCTGGGAGCTCCGAACAGCGCGGCCCCTTCTCGACGTCCGTCTGTTCGCGGAACGTGGGCTGCGCGCCGGGTCGCTCTCGGTCTTCGGCCAGTACGTCGGGGCGTTCGGCTTCTTCTTCGTGATCGTCTTCTACCTGGGGATCGTGCGTGCCCACTCGCCGCTCGACATCGGCCTCTCGCTGGTCCTCATCTCTCTGGGTCTTCTGCCGGCGGCCGCGATCGCCATCCCTGCGGCGGCCCGCGGAGGTCGCCGAATCGTCGGCGCGACGGGCCTGGCGTTCATGGGCGTCGCCTTCGTTATCGCCGCCCTCATCGAGATCGACAGCAGCTTCGGCCACGTGATTCTCGTCTTCGTGGTGGTGGGCATCGGCTTCGGTTTCGCCGGGCCGCCCGCGACCGAGGCCATCGTCGAAGCGCTTCCTCCGGCGAAGCAGGGCGTTGCGTCGGCCCTCAACGATGTCTTCCGAGAGCTCGGAGCCGCGATCGGCATCGCGATCGCCGGGTCGGCGTTCAACAGCGCCTACCGCGCGTCGATCGACGAGATCGACGCCTTCCCGGCCGAGGTGCTCGAGCCGGTCCGCGAGTCACCCTTCGCCGTGCCCTTCGTCGCCGCGGAGTTCGGCGAGGCTGCGCCGATCTTGGTCGACGGGGTGCGACGGGCAACGGTCGAGGGGTGGGTGCTGGCCAACTGGACGCTCGTCGCCGCGATGGGCGTCGCGGCGCTGGGCTTCAGCTGGTGGGCGCCGCGACCTCGCCGAGCACGTCAGCGGCGTGAGATGACCAGACGAGACGGACCGCGCAACACCACCGAGAGCCGCCACTCCAGCGCTTCTTCGTCGATCTCGTAGTCGCCGAGCCAGTCGATCAGCGCCGCGAGCGCAACCCGCAGCTCGAGCCGGGCGAGCGCGTTGCCGAGGCAGTGGTGGATTCCGTGACCGAAGGCCAGCGGGCGCGGGTTCTCCCGATCGAGGCGGAGTTGGTCGGGATCGTCCCACCGGCGTGGATCGCGGTTGGCGGCGAGGAGCTGCAGCACCACGCTCGACCCTTCGGGGATGACGGTCTCGCCGAGCTTCATGTCCTCGTGAAGGGTTCTCAGGATCGCGAAGGCCGTGTTGTCGAACCGCAGCAGTTCTTCGACGGCGTTGGGCCACAGATCGGGGCGCTCGCGGATCATCGCCCGCTGGTCGGGGTTTCGAGCCAGCGCGACGAGTGAGTTCCCCAACATGTTGGTGGTGGTGTCCTGGCCGGCGAACACCAGGAGCCCGACGTGGGCGACCAACTCGTCTTCGGTCAGGCGTGAGCCGTCGTGTTCGGCCTGGGCGAGGACGGTGATCAGGTCGTCGCGAGGATCGCGGCGCCGCTCGGATGCCAGCTCGAGGACGTACTCGCGGAAGTCGGCTCCTGCGCTGTCGATGCGGTCGATGTCGAAGCTGTTGAGGGGATCGAGGAACGTGGCCATGTCGGTCACGATCCGCCCGACCCACGGCCACCGCTCGCAGGGGATCCCCATGATGGACGAGATGACGTTGACCGGCAGCGGCCGGTTGAAGGCTTCCACGGCCTCGAATCGCTGCTCTCCCTCCAGGTCAGCGATCAGAGCGCGGACCGCGCGTTCGACATGCGGCTGCCACGCGGCGATCTGCCGTGGCGTGAACGCGCGGCTCACCAGCCCCCGCAACCTCGCATGGGTCTCGCCGTCCTGGAGCAGCATCCAGTTGCGGAAGAAGGTCTTGGTCTCGTCCGACAGCTTGCGGTGCGGGCTCACCTCGTCGAAGAAGCCATCGAGCTGATCGCCCAGGGTCGCGTCGCTCGAGGCAAGGATCTGCTGGCACTCGTCGTAGCCACGAACGAACCACTGGCCGTAGGCACGGCGATGGGTGACGGGCCCGTCCTGCCACATGCGCTGGATCATGGGGAACGGATCCGCCGCGGCATCGCGGGAGAACGGGTCACCCCACGAGTCGAAAGCGAACACGGTTCTCGACACGCGTGGGTGGCTGGACAGGAACCGCAGGGTCGGGAGCAGGAACGTCTCGAACCGCATGGCTCGCTCCTCGCCTCGAATCACCACACATGATTCGATTTGTGAATCTTTTCACAAAGTCGTCGCGAGGGCAAGGAAATCCCAGCCGCGCGATTCCACCGCCTGATGCTGCTCCCGGCTCAGGCGCGGGCTCCTCCGTCGACCACCAGAACGTGGCCGTTGACGAACGAGGCCAGCCCAGAGGCCAGGAAGACGGCGGCTAGGGCGATGTGATCGGGTTGGCCGGCCGTGCGGAGGGGGTTGGCGGCGATGGCCGACGTGATGTCGAGGCCGCCGGCCTTCAGGGGCTCCATCTGGTCCTGGACACCGGGTGTGTCGATGATGCCCGGGGCGATGGCGTTGACGCGGATCCCCCTGGGGCCCAACTCGTGGGCGAACGCCTTGGTGAGGGCGACGACCGCGGCCTTGGACGCGCTGTATGCCGAGATGTTGGCGCCGCCGCCGAGCGCTGCGATCGACGCGAGGTTGATGATGCAGCCCCCGTCCGGCATGCGGTTGGCGGCCTCGCGGGCGGCGCTGTACTGAGCCCGGACGTTGACATCGAGCATGCGGTGGACGAAGTCGTCTGTCGCTTCTCGCATCGGCCCCGTCGTCGGATAGATGCCCGCATTGTTGACCAGAATGTCGAGCGTTCCGTCCTCGCGGCACGACGCGTCGATCGCCGCCGTGAGCTGCGCGGGTTCGGTGATGTCGCACAGAACGAAGTCGGCGCCGATCTCTTTGGCCCCCACTTCGCTCGCGGGGTCGAGGTCGCCGACCGTGACCGACGCGCCGGATTCGATGAGCCGCGAGGCGATCGCACGGCCGATTCCCTTGCCGCCGCCGGTCTCCAGAGCCCGCTGGCCCCCGAGGTCGACGAGCAGGGCGAGGGGCTGATCGAGCGACATGGCGTCACCCTACTGAGC
>CAYUBX010000396.1:0-4143 GCA_964443165.1 uncultured Acidimicrobiales bacterium | reverse complement strand
CGATCCTCACCGGCAAGATGCAGTTCGTCGGCCCCGACCAGCTACACGGGCGCGAGCGGCGGCTCACCACCGACATCTACCCGGCCGACTTCGCATGGACCCCGGACTGGGCCGAGGCCGGTGAGCGGATCGACAAGTGGTACCACAACATGGATCCGCTCCAAGAGGCCGGGCCGGCGGTCACCACCCATCAGATCGACTACGACGAAGAGGTCGGCTACACCGCAAGGCGCAAGCTCCACGACCTCGCACGCGATGCGGATGGGCGACCCTTCTTTCTCGTCGCGTCGTTCATCCACCCACACGACCCGTATGTCGCACGACCCGAGTGGTGGGGCCTCTACGACGAGGAGTCGATCGACCTACCCGATCCGACCGACCTCGATGCGCTCGATGCCCACAGCGTCCGAGTGCGCGAAGGCATTCAGGCCGCCACCGTGGGCTTCACCGATGAACAGACCCGCCGGGCCCGCCGCGGCTACTACGCCAACACCAGCTACGTCGACGACTGGCTCGGAAAGCTCGTCGCGACGCTGGAGGAGACGGGGCTCAGCGACAACACAGTGGTCCTGTTCACCGCGGACCACGGTGACCATCTGGGCGACCGCGGGCTCTGGTACAAGATGACGTTCTACGAGCGCTCGCTGCGGGTGCCCCTCGTGATGGCCGGGCCCGGTATCGCGGGCCGCACGGTTCCCAACGTGTCATCTCACCTCGACCTCCTCCCCACACTGCTCGACATCGCGACCGACGGTGCGGCCGAAACACCTCCCGACATCGAGGGGCGGAGCCTCTGGCCGCTGGCGACCGGCGGAACCGACGACGTCTCGGAGACCACCGCGGAGTACATGGCCGAGATGACGTCGTACCCGATGTTCATGATCCGCCGCGGTGACCTGAAGTACATCCACTGCGACACCGACCCACCACTGCTGTACAACGTCGCCGCCGATCCGCTCGAACGAACGAACCTCGCCGAGGACCCCGAGCACGCGGACATCGCGTCGGCGTTCGCCGCGGAGGTGGGACAGAGATGGGACAGCGACGCGATCCGTGAGCGAGTTCTCGAATCGCAGCGAGCGCGGCACGCCATCAACGCGGCGACAGCGCATATCGCCGGCGTCCCATCGTGGGATCACCTCCCACCCAACGACGTCGCCAACCACTACGTCCGCAACCACCAGGACGTGGTGGATGCCGCGCTTCGCAGCCGGCTCCACGTGAGGAGCACCCCGTGACCGGGCCGGCCGACGACGTCGCGCGGGGCTGGCATCCCGACCCCAACCGGTCTCTGTCTCTTCATGCCGACGCGTACACCGAGCCGCAGTGGTTCGAGCGCGACCAGCAGAAGATCATCGGACGGACGTGGCAGTGGCTCTGCCACGTCGAGTCCCTCCGCGAACCCGGCAACTACGTCACGGACACGATCGCCGGCATGCCGATCGTCGCGATCCGCGATCAGGCCGGGGAGCTACGGGCGTTCTACAACGTCTGCAAGCACCGGGCGCACGAGTTGCTCACCGGCGCCGGCTCGACCGGCGCCATCGTCTGTCCGTACCACGCGTGGACCTACTCGCTCGACGGCTCGCTCTATGCAGCCAGAGAGACCCAACACCTCGTCGACTTCGACACCTCGACGATCTGCCTCGACCACATCCAGATCGAGGAGTTCGGCGGGTTCGTCTACGTCAACCTCGACCCGACGGCGCAGCCTCTCGCGACGCAGTCCGGCGAGCTGGGCGCCGAGATCGCGCGGTGGGCGCCCGATGTGGCCGACCTCACCTTCGCCCACCGCCTCACCTACGAGATCCGTTCCAACTGGAAGAACGTCGTCGACAACTTCCTCGAGTGCTACCACTGTCACGTCGCTCACCAGGACTTCGTGTCGCTCGTCGACATGGACACCTACGAGGTCACCACCCATGGCATCTACTCGAGCCACATGGCCGAGGCGGGCACGGCGGCCAACACGGCGTACGACGTCGCTGACGCCACGGTGACCGACCATGCCGTGTGGTGGCTGTGGCCCAACACGTGCATGATGCGGTACCCGGGCCGCGGCAACATCATCGTCCTCAAGATCATCCCGGTCGGCGTCGACCTCACTCACGAGACCTACGACCTCTTCTTCGAGACGTCCGACCCCAACGACGCCGAGATCGAAGCCATCCGCTACCTCGACGAAGTGCTGCAGGTCGAAGACATCGGTCTCGTCGAAAGCGTGCAGCGCGGCATGTCGACACCAGCCTTCGAACAGGGACGAATCGTGAACGACCCATCGGGCTCGGGCCTGTCGGAACATGCGCTCCATCACTTCCACGGCCTGGTGCTCGACGTCTACGGAGCCGAACGATGAGCGGCTCTCTCGACGGCCGTGTCGCGCTCGTCACCGGCGGCCGAGGCGGTGTCGGCCGCGCCGTCTGCGAACGGCTCGCGACCGACGGGGTGCACGTGTACGCCGCTGATCTGACCGACGAGGGATCCGTCGGTGCGCAGCCGGCGAGCGGCGAGTTCATCGCGTTCGACGTCACGTCCGAGCAGGCTGTCGCGACGGGGATCGCCGCGATCGAGAACGCTCACGGCCAGCTCGACATCGTGGTCAACGCAGCGGGAATCGAGATCGAGAAGATCATCGAGGACACGAGCCTTGAGGACTGGAACCGCATCTTCGCGATCAACGTGACTGGCACGTTCCTGACGTCCAAGCACGCGCTCCCCCTCTTGCGGGAGTCGGAGCACGCGGCCATCGTCAACTTCGGCTCATACGACGGTTTCATCGCGGACCCGCAGCTCGCTGCCTACTGCGCCACCAAGGGAGCGGTGCACGCTCTGACCCGAGCGATGGCGTGCGACCACGGCCCCGAGGGAATCCGGGTCAATGCGATCTGTCCCGGCTACATCGACACGCCCATGCTGGCCAGCTTCTTCGAGGGCGAGACCGGCCCCGAGGTCCGCGCCGAGGCAGAGCGCGTCCACCCGCTGCGAAGGATGGGCACCCCCACCGACGTCGCCAACCTCGTGCGATGGCTGGTCTCGGACGAAGCGCGGTACGCGACGGGCCAGCTCTGGGTGCTCGACGGAGGGCTGTCCGCCCAAGTCCAGCAGATGCGCCTCTGAGACGGGGTGAACCCGCTCGCTAGCCTCTCTGCATGAATCTCGAGGAGTACACGACCCACGACGCCACTTCGCTCGCGGAGCTCGTGCGGACCGGCGAGGTGACCCCAGCTGAGCTGGCCGCGCTCACGGCACACGCCATCGACAAGGTGAACGGCACCCTCAACGGCGTCATCGAGGTGTATGACGACGCCCTCGACCAGCCCGACGCGAACGGTGAGCTCTTCGGTGGCGTGCCATTTCTGCGGAAAGACATCGGAGCGACCGAGCAGGGCCGCCTGGTCGAGATGGGCAGCCGCCTGTGCGAAGGGATGATCGCGCCGCGCGATGCCTTCTACACCCAGCGAGCCAAAGCGGCCGGGCTTCGATTCCTCGGGCGGACGACCACGTCGGAGTTCGGACTGCATGGCACCACCGAGACGCTGATGTGTGGTGCCACCCGCAACCCGTGGGATCCCGAACGCATTGCAGGTGGGTCGAGCGGCGGCGCTGCCGCCATGGTCGCCGCCGGGGTCGTTCCGATGGCGCACGCAAGCGATGGGGGCGGCTCCATCCGGATTCCGGCATGCATCAACGGGCTCGTCGGCCTCAAGCCGTCACGGGGCCGGGTGACCGCGGGTCCGGCGATGGGCCACCCCAAGCTGACAACCGAGCTCGTGGTCTCGCGCACCGTGCGCGACACCGCTGCGTCCCTCGATGCACTCGCCGGCAACCAACCCGGGGAGCCCTTCGACATCCCCGAGCCGGCCGGAACCTGGCGCAGCGTGCTCGACGAACCGGTCCGGCCGCTGAAGATCGCGTTCACCACCGAAGCGCCCAACGGAGCAGCGGTCGACCCCGAAGTCGCCGCCAACATCGAGGCCACTGCGGCCACGCTCGAAGGACTCGGCCACCACATCGAGCAGGGAGCACCGGAGTACGGGTTCGAACGTCTGCAGGACGCCTTCGGCAAGCTGTTCGCGGTTGTGGGCACCGGCGCGATCTCGATCCTGTCCGAACGGCTTGGCCGTCCCATCAACGAGGACTACC
>CAYUBX010000395.1:0-4144 GCA_964443165.1 uncultured Acidimicrobiales bacterium | reverse complement strand
GACATCTTCTGGCCACCGTGGCGCACGGACCCAGAGTGCGCCCAATGGCGAACGAACTCTCGGCCGGTCGCCGCTTCAGACTGCACGTTCTCGCATTCGTGGTGGGGAAAGACGAGGTCGGCGCCACCACCGTGGAGGTCGATCGATGAACCGAGCTCGCGCAGGGCGAGCGCCGAGCACTCGACGTGCCACCCCGGACGGCCGACCCCCCAGGGGCTCGACCACTCGGGCTCACCGAGCCCACTCGCCTGCCAGAGAACGAAGTCGAGGGGATCCCGTTTGGCGGGGTCGTCGACAGACCCACCCGACTCGGCCGCCACAGCGAGCATCTCCTCGCGTGAGAGCTGCGAGAGGGACCCGAAGTCGGCGGACGTCGAGACGTCGAAGTAGACGTTGCCCCCCGAGCGATACGCGTGTCCCGATTCCAGCACCTTCCCCACGAGCGCCCGCACTTCGGACATGGCCGACGTCGCTCGCGGCTCGCTGTGGGCCGGCAAGAGGCCCAGCGCCTCCATGTCGTCCTCAAACGTCCCGAGCGCGGCTGCGGCGAGATCGAGATAGTGGACTCCGAGGGTGCGCGCTCGTCCGAGGATGTCGTCGTCGACGTCGGTGACGTTGCGCACGCACTGCGTGTCGTGGCCCCTGTCGCGCAGCCGACGCTGGAGAACGTCGTAGGCGAGGAAGGTTGCCGCGTGGCCGACGTGCGTCGCGTCGTACGGCGTGATGCCGCAGGTGTACATGCGCACCGTGTGACCCGTCGGCTCGAAGGCGACGACCGCTCGCCGTCGGGTCTCGTACAGCCGCACGCCGGTGTCAGTCGAGGCCCGCGAGCTGCAGGTGCACCCGGGCGCGGTAGCGCGTGTTGAGCTGGAGGAGCACCGCCGTGAACGCCTCGATCGCCGTGGCGTTGGAGATGTTCCCGGAGTCGAGAGCGCGAGTGCCAGGGATCTTGTCGACCACCTCGGCGACGGCCTTGGTGGCGTCCTTGTGGTCGCTGCAAATCAAGATGTCGCTGTGGAGAGGCTCAGAGAGGTCGCCGAGCTCTTGGGCGGGCACGTGCTGCATCGCCGCTGCCACCTTGGCCTTGGGCACCGACGCCTGTACCGACGCGGCCACCGAACCGCGCGGCGGGATCAGCGGTACGAATTCGTCATCCACTCGCTCGAGCGCGTTGGCCATCGTGACGACGATCTTGCCCTCGAGGTATTCGGCGACGCTCCGGGCCGTGATGGCAGCTGCATCCCAGGGCGTGGCGATCACCACGAACTCGCAGAGCGCGGCCGCGGCGTTGTCCCCGGGGGTGATCTTGAGGTCGCGGTCTGGCCACTCCTCGACGATGTTGTCGACGATCTCCATCGACCGATACTTCGACCGCGATCCGAGCACGATGTCGTACCCGACATCGGCCAGACGGGCGGCGAGCGCCGATCCCGCTGGGCCTGTACCGCCGACGATCCCGATCTGCATCCCGCCACGGTAACGTCCGGGGCCGAGCACCGGTCAAAAGCCGTGAGCCGTACACCGGGAGATCAAACAATGGGTCTGATGGAGGGCAAGAAGCTCCTGATCACAGGGGTCCTCACCGATGCATCCCTCGCGTTCGAGGTCGCTCGTCTCGCCCAGAACGAGGGCGCAGAGATCGTCCTGACCGGCGCAGGGCGCGCGCTACGACTGACCGAACGCACCGCCCGAAAGCTGCCTCAACCGTGCGACGTGCTGCCCCTCGACGTGACGTCGCCCGAGGAGATCCAGGCCGTCCACGACGATCTCGCAGAGCGCTGGGGGCGTCTCGACTCCGTCCTGCACGCCATCGGCTTCGCTCCGGAGTCGTGTCTCGGCGGCAACTTCATGAACGCCGAGTGGGAGGACGTGTCGGTCGCCGTTCACATCTCCGCCTACTCGCTGAAGGCGCTCGCCGGCGGTATGCAGCCGCTTCTGGCCGAGGCGAAGGGCAATGTCGTGGGGCTCACGTTCGATGCCACCGTCGCCTGGCCGGTCTACGACTGGATGGGTGTCGCGAAAGCGGCGTTCGAGTCGACGGCGAGGTATCTGGCGAAGTCGCTCGGCCCCGAAGGTATCCGGGTGAACCTCATCTCGGCTGGCCCGATCCGCACGATGGCGGCCAAGTCGATCCCGGGGTTCGACGAGTTCGAAGACGCATGGGTCGCGCGGAGCCCGCTGGGCTGGAACGTGAACGACCAGGAGTCTGTGGCTCGCAGCACCCTCGCGCTGATGTCCGATTGGTTCCCCGCCACAACGGGCGAGATCATCCACGTGGACGGCGGCTACCACGCAATCGGGGCGTAGCGAGCGAAGCCCGCCAGTGACAGTCGGTGAATCGAGTCGGAATGACCCCGGCCGGAACAACGTCGACCGGATGAATCCCGTCGAGATCGGATCTGGACAGTCACCCACACGCCACCCGAACAGTCGGCGTGGGGTTCACCGCGGATCCCCCACCCGGGTGAATCTCGAAGTGCAGATGCGGTGAGGTGAAGCGAGCGTTGCCCGTGTTGCCGACGGTGCCGACGACGGCTCCCGCCTCCACACGGCCACTGGCGCCGTAGGAGTCCAGGTGGGTGCCGTAGTAGCGATTGCCGTCGTCGCCGTCGAGGTAGAACGACTTCCCCCCGAGCGAGTTGTCGCGGTGCCGCACGGTTCCCGCGACCGGCGCGACCACCGGGGTGCCGCGCGCGGCGAACATGTCGACGCCTCGATGGGAGCGACCTCCTGAACGAGGTGCGCCCCAGGTGTCGCTGAACGAGGTCGGGCCGCCGACGGGGCACAGGAACCCGTTCTCGCCGCGGATCACGGGAGCGCTGTTGCGACGGGCCTCCTCTCGGGCGCGGCGCTCTGCCTCCTCGGCCGCTCGACGACGCTCTTCCTCGAGACGCCGGCGGCGCTCTTCCTCGAGGCGGCGGCGCTCTTCCTCTTCGAGCCGCGCGACCTCGCGGGCGAAGTCGGCCTCGCGAGCGGCCGCCTCCTCGAGGTGCTGCTCCATGGCGGCGAGTTCGGCTGCGAGCCCTTGGTTGCGGACCTCGAGTTCCTCGATCGCGGCCCGGTGGCCCGCACGGAGGTCGATCAGTTCAGAGCGGGCGCGAGCCCATTCCTGATCGATCACCCGGTAGCGGTCGACCTCTTCTCCCCCGCCGAGGAGGGCGAACCTGAACAGCGTCGAGGCGCGCGCCTGCTCATGTGGGCCGATCGCCGTGATCTCGGCGGGAGCCGTCTGGTCGTTGACCACGTAGCGGCGCACGGCGAGGTCGGTGACCGCCTCTCGGAGGCTGTCCCGTTCAGCCGCTGCGTCCTCCGCGTGGAGTTCGACCACGCGGATCCGCGCTTCGAGCTCTTCGAGGGCGCCGACGGCGTGTTCGAGCTCGACCGTCACATCGCTCGCCCTCTGCCTCGCCTCCTCCGCCGCGGCTCGGGCCGCGTCCGCGGCCGCAGCGGCTTCTCGTGCGGCTTCGCGCGCCGCGTCGAGCTCGCTCTGCGCGCTCGCGCTCGAACCGGCGACCACGCCCAGGCCGGCGGCGAGAACCCCGACGATGACGGGGCCCAGCACCCTCATTGGTCGACGGCCGGCCGAACGCATCGACGTCCAGGGTACGGATGCGCCACTCTCCGCGGTAGTCGCGTCGGCGACGCCACACTCTCCGCAGTCGGGGAGCCGCTGCGACGCTGGAGGTCAGTCGTCGCTGGTCGGCTCGACCAACGTCCCCACGAGGCCGCGCATGACGTCGTCCAGGGTCAGGACGCCGTGGCTCTGCCCGTCGCTCGTGACCAACGCCAGGTGGATCCGGGCCCGACGCATCAGCTGCAGAACATCGGGGAGCGAGCTGCGGGGCGCGACGCGCAGCATCGGCCGCACCAGGGACCGACGGAGGGACCGGGTCCGCGCATCGGCGGCGAGGCCGAGGAGATCCTTGGAGTGAACGAATCCGCGCACGTCGTCTGGCCCGTCGCCGAAGACCACCAGGCGGGTGTGACCCGTCTCGTGGAGGCGGGCTTCGATCACCTCGACCGTGTCGGCGAGGCCGACGAAGTCGACGTCGCCGATGTCGGCCATGACGTCCTCGGCCGCGGTGTCGCCGAACCGGAGCGCCCCCTCGATGAGAGCTCGCTCTTCCGCGTCGATCAGGCCCTC
>CAYUBX010000394.1:0-4164 GCA_964443165.1 uncultured Acidimicrobiales bacterium | reverse complement strand
GGGCGAACGGGCTCCCATTGATCCACACCAGATGCGCCGCGCCCACTGCGGCGTACGCCACTGACACGGCGAGGGTCGATGGCGCCCGGCTGATCCAGTGGAGGCGGAGGTGGCGGGCACTCAACGCGAGGCTGGCCAGCATGGCCGCGATCGCGACCACGTACGCACCGCCCGACCCCATGTCGAACAGCGGCAGCACCGACGGCGACACCAGAAGGGCCACCGCGAAGGCCGCCTGTACGACGAGGTTGGCGACAACCCAGCTCTTCCAGCGACGAACCAGCGGCGCCCTGAGGCGGCGACCGAGGAAGATCGGAAGCTGCGCGACACATGCGAGTGGGAGGCCCCACAGCACCGCTGTCATGGTCGCCTCGTTCGGTCCGTAGATCACTCCTGGCGTCGTGATGCCGTGGACGAGCGGCAGAACGGACACCGCCATGAAGAACGCTCCGTGGAGGCCGAGCTCGGCGGTCTCGTCGCTCCACGCTCGCCAGATCACCGCGGCCGACGTCAGGACGCACAGCCCAGCAGCGACGAGGACCAGGCCGAAGAGAAGCGCGGCACTCCCAAACGGGCGCGTGCCGCCTGGGAAAGCTCGAGCGCCGAGCTGACTCCCGGCAAGAACGCACCATGTGACCAACCACAACGCAGTCCCGGGACGGCGCGATTTCTTATTCATGCGCCCCCATCGGCAGACCACCGCCGTTGTTGAGCGTGCGAGCCTCCGCCATCGAGTACGAGCACGCCGAAGCCATGCGCTCCCGCTCGACAGGGCGGAGCCTGCTACTGGGCCTCGCTCACTCTTCGAAGCTCACGAGGATTGCGGCGTTGGCGATGGCGATGCCGTCGCGTTCGACCCCAGCGGGAAGCGACCCCTCCGGTGCTTCGACGTCGAGGCCGCCCTGCACGGGCGTGACGGTGACGGTTCCGTACGGAATCTCCGCTGCGATCGCGCCGACGTCGAGTTCATCGGGACGCGCCACCGCGATCCGGACCTCCACGTGCATGTCGTGCACGGTCTTTTCGGTGGCCCGAAAGAAGTTGAGGCTGCTGTGCCGCAGCGCGTCACTCACCGCTCGCTTGGCGGCCTTCGTGTAGTCGTAGCCATGGACGTCAACGCCCATGCCCATCTCGGTGATCCAGCGAACGAGAGCCATCGGGTCACGGTAGCTGGAGGCCGGTTTCGGCGGCCACGACCTCCGCGAGCACGCCGACCCCCTCGCGGATCGTGTCCGCGGACGGGTGCCCGAAGCACAGGCGCATTCGGCGCGACCCATATGTCGGGTCCACCGACCACCCGGCACCGGCGTTGAACTCCACGCCTCGCTCGAGGGCCGGAGCCACGAGGGACGCCGTGTCGACGCCCTCGGGCAGCGCGACCCACACGAAGATCCCACCACGGGGCTCTGTGAACTCCGCCGCGTCACCGAAACTGTCCCTCACCGCGGCGCACATCGCATCGCACTTGGCGGACAGAGCGGAGGTCAGCTCGCTCACGTGAGCGTCGAAGTGGGAGGCGCTGTACTCAGCGAGCGCCAGCTGTTCCAGCGCGCCGGTTCCCGCGTCCGTCTTGAGAGACAGCATCTGGCTGATCACAGGCCAGTCCGCCACGACGTACCCGACCCGGAGCGATGGTGCGATGGATTTGGAGAACGACCCGCAATACACGACCTGCCCGCCGCCGTCGTCGAGCGCCCGAATGGTCGGCGGGCGGGTGCCGTCGAAGACGAGGTCTGCGTAGCAGTCGTCCTCGAAGATCGCGACGCCGTGGTGGCGGGCCAGCTCGAGCAACGCCAGCCGGCGCTCCACGCTCGTCACCGACCCCGTCGGGTTCTGAACCGTCGGGATCGTGTAGATGAACTTGGGCGGTGTCCCCGCCAGCGCGAGCTCGTCGAGGAGGCCCTCCAGGTGGTCGGGACGGATCCCGTCCTCGTCGAGGGCAACGCCGCGCACCTCCACGCCCCGGGCTGCGAGCCCGCTCAGCGTCCCGCCGTACGTCGCCTCCTCCACGACGACCACATCTCCGCGCTGGAGGAAGAGCGAGTAGACGAGGTCGAGCGCTTGCAGCGACCCCGACGTCACGAGGACCTGATCCGGGTCGGTCGGCATCGACGCTCTGGCCCCGAGGCTCGCTGAGACGAACTCCCGGAGCGGCAGGTACCCCTGCGGGCTCCCTCCGAGGTTGTAAGTGGCGAGGTTGGGCCCCTCGCGCATCATGACCGCCGAGGCGGCCTCGGTCAGCCCTCCGAAGGGCACCGAGGCCCCGTCGTTGTGACCTCCGACGAAGCTATACGGCAGGTTGCCCGTCCACTTCGCCCCTGGGGCGGGAAGACCAGACCGAAATGTCGCTGCGATGTCGAAGGTCATCGTCGCACCGTAGTGGCCATCGGACGCGGCGGCCGCGTGGCAGGCTCGCCGGATGGACGTGGTTCTGTACGAGGAAACCGACGGGATCGCCATCATCACGATCAACCGTCCGGAGAAGAAGAACACGCTCACCGACGCGGTCATCGGGGGCATCGCTGATGGAATCGACGCCGCCACCGCGTCGGCCGACGTTGCAGCGATCGTTCTGCGAGGACGAGGCGACACCCTGACTGCCGGATACGACCTCACCGCCCACCTCGAAGGCGCGACCTGGTCCGAGGTGTACGACGCTCAGGGACCCGAGCCACGGGACGGGGCCTGGGACCCGGTGCGCGACTACCAGTTCATGGGCAACAACGTGCGGCGCTTCATGAAGATCTGGGAGTGTCCCAAGCCGGTGCTGGGCGAGATTCGCGGGTGGGCGGTCGGCGGGGCCACCGACCTCGTGCTCTGCGCCGACCTGCTGTACATGGCCACCGACGCCCACATCGGATACGCGCCCAGCCGGATCTACGGCGCGCCGACGACGATGATGTGGGTCTACCGGCTGGGGCTCGAACACGCGAAGCAGTTCCTCCTCACCGGACGGGCGATCGACGCGCAGACAGCTCACCGGATTGGTCTGGTATCGGAGATCTGCGAGCCGGACGAGCTGTCCGCCCATGTCGAGGCCGAGGCCCGGCGGTTCACGAACATCCCCGGCAACCAGCTCGCCCTGAACAAGCTGCTGGTCAACCAGGCGTTCGAGAACATGGGGCTGCGCACGTCGCAGATGCTGGGCACCTTCTTCGACGGCGTCAGCCGCCACACCGAGGAGGCCTATCGCTGGGTGGAATCCTTTGACGAGAAGGGGTTCCGGCAGGTGATTCGAGAACGCGACGAGCCGTGGCAGGACTACGGGGAGCGGCCCCGCGAGTGAGGTGCGACACTTGAGGGATGGTTGCGCCATCCAAATTCGCCCACGTCGTCTACGACACCTACCGCTACGAGGAGATGATCGAGTGGTACCAGTTCGTCTTCGACGCCCGCATCGGGCACAAGGGTGAGGTTCTCGCATTCCTCACCTACGACGACGAGCACCACCGCTTCGCTTTCCGCAATCTCGGCGACGGCGAGGATCCAACGCCCGGCGCCAAAGATCGCAATGCGTCGGGCGTCAATCACGTGGCGTACACATGGAGCGACCTCGACGAGCTGCTCGATCAGTACACCCGCATGAAAGAGCGCGGCATCGTGCCCGTGCGGCCGATCCGCCACGGGATGACGCTGTCGATGTACTACCAGGATCCCGACGGCAACCAGATGGAGTTCCAGATCGACCTCTGCGATCCGCAGACGGCCTACGACTTCATGGAGTCCGAGGCCTTCGAGAAGAACCCCATCGGTGAGCTGTTCGACCCCGACGAACTCGTCGAGAAGTACCGGGCGGGCGAGAACATCACGGCGCTGCTCTTCAGGAGCGACCAGCCCGAATTCATCACCGCGGACTGACGGTCGAGGCGGGCAGACATGCAGATCGGCCTCTACGCCAACACCCACGGGGTCGGCTGGCGCGACGCCACCAACAACTACACGAGGAGCGTTCCGGCGCAGACCCTGCGGCCTGTCGAGGTCGCCCAGGCCGCGGAGCGGGCGGGTTTCCACTCAATGTGGTTCCCCGACCACGTGTGCATGCCGCTCGAGACGGGCAGCGCCCACATCGCCAACGAGACCGGCAAGCGGTCGTACTCGCCGCGGCACGAGATGCTCGATGCGGCCGTGGTGATGGGAGCGGTCGCCGGCGCCACGACCACTCTC
>CAYUBX010000393.1:3099-4175 GCA_964443165.1 uncultured Acidimicrobiales bacterium | reverse complement strand
GGAGGGCGGGCAACGCCGCCCCGGTCATGGAGATCGGACAGAGATGACCCATGTCGACCTGGCACGCCATGTTCATCATTGCATTGCGCGTGACGTAGGTGCCGTCCCCGGGTTGCGCTTCGTAGCGAAGGCTGTGGATCCCGGCCTCCACCGACATCTGGAGCAGCGAGTGATACGCCGGGTGGTACGCGACCTCGTCGACCCGGTCCCCGAACCGGTCGTGGGTGATCAGCTCGGGCTCGTGGCGGTTGGCGAGGTGGCCCCATTCGATCACCTCATCGGACCCCGCCCGCTCGCCGAAGGCGGTCAGCAGAGCGGTATCGGTGCCTCCCTCGCGAGCGAACGCCTCCCCGAGGACCGGGTCGGACGTGAACAGGTTGTACGGCTCGAGCGGCCCGGGTTGATTGCTCACCCGCGGATCACACGGCCAGCGAGCGCTCCCTGATGCTCACCGTCCTGCATGAAGACTTCGCCGTTGACGAGTGTGAGGTCGTAGCCGCTGGCCTTCTGGATGTAGCGGCCTGCACCGTTCGGGAAGTCGTACACGTACTCGGGTGCGTGCAGGTCGAGCGCATCGAAGTCGATGACGTTGACGTCCGCGTATGCCCCTTCGACCAGCCGACCGCGGTCCTGCACCCCGAAGAGGTCGGCCCCCTCCGACGTCATCATCTTGATGCCCTCCTCGAGGCTCCATGCACCGCTGTCGCGAACCCAACGCGTGAGGAAGTACGTGGTTTGGCTCGCATCCTGGATCTGGCCGACGTGGGCGCCGGCGTCCCCGATGCCGAGCACGACGTCGGGGTGGCGAAGCTTGGCCTCCACGGCGTCGAAGTCGAAGTTGAGGAACGGGTAGTTCCACAAGCTCTGCGCACCGGTCTCCATCGCGATGTCGAGGAAGGCCTCCGCCGGTGAGACGCCGCGCCGCTCGGCATGAGCGGAGTGGCGAGGGACCCGCCCGCCATCCTGCAGCCTCGGCCCCCAGTGCCGCCGTCACGCACGATGGCAGTGGTCGACGGAGCGCGGCTCCGGGGCTATTGGGTAGTCACTTGCCCTGACTGCACAGGATAGCGTGCCCC
>CAYUBX010000393.1:0-3089 GCA_964443165.1 uncultured Acidimicrobiales bacterium | reverse complement strand
AGACGCCGCGCCGCTCGGCATGAGCGATGAGAGTTTCGGAGTCGTCGCGCTCGTAGTTCACACGGGACGGGTCGAGTCGGTAGATGGCGGAGAGGTCCAGCTTGGAGGGGCGCTCCTCCACATCGGCGATCAGCTGAGCCCTGAATTCGTCGTCACGCAGCCGCTCCAACTTCTCGTCCCAGCGCAGGTCTCGCAGGGCACGCCAACGCGTCGAGCAGTTGTCGAATGGTGTCCGGTTCGCGATGCCGAAGAGCACACCGATCCCGCGGCTCGTGGTCTGCGGATGGATATCGGCGCCTTCCGCGTTCGCCGCCGCCACGAGCTCGAGCCAGTACTCCCACGCGGTGGGGTCGCTGCGGTTCTGCACGAAGCCGAAGGTGACCGGGCGGCCGGTGCGGATCGACAGCTCCTTCATCCACCCGACCTCGCGCTCGATCACGGTGCGATCGGCCGTCCCGACCATTCCGTGGACTTGACGATCGTTGTCGACGGCGCACTCGAAGATCCCGGTGCCCAACTTCGCCATGACGTCGCCGATCGCGAGCAGCTCCTCGGGAGCGGCCCAGGTACCTGGGACCTCGCGGCCGTCGGGCGTTTGATGCAGGTAGGTGCGGCTGGTCGAGAAGCCGAGCGCGCCACCGCGCAGCGACTCTTCGACGATGTCGCACATCTTGGCGATGTCCTCGGCGCTGGCGTGGTGCTGATCGATCGCCCGGTCGCCCATCACCGCCACCCGGACCGAGCAGTGGCCCACCATGCCACCCACGTTGATGCCCTTGGGCATCCGCTCATAGCTGTCGAGGTACTCGCCGTAGCTCTCCCAATCCCACGGAAGGCCCTCGAGAATCGCCCGAGCAGGGATGTCCTCGACGGACTCCATCATCTCGGCGAGCTGGGTCCGATCCTCTGGCTTGCACGGGGCGAACGTCACGCCGCAGTTGCCCATGACCGCGGTGGTCACCCCGTGCCAGCACGACACGGTTCCGACCGGATCCCACGCCAACTGGGCGTCGAGGTGTGTGTGGATGTCGACGAAACCCGGCGTGACGAGCTTGCCCGTCGCGTCGAACGTGGTCGCCGCCTCGCCGGCGCATTCACCCACTTCGACGATGCGGTCGCCCACGATCCCGACGTCGGCCAGACGCCCGGGCGCGCCGGTGCCGTCGATCACTGTGCCACCGCGGATGACGAGTTCGTAGTTCATTGTGTTCCCCCTGGAGCCCTTGCGCAGAGCGTACGTCGGGGACGTCGGTCCCGCTCGACTGGGACCTCAAAACCTCAGAGGATGAAGCGAACGCTGCCGTCGAGGCCGACCAGCCGATGTCGCTCGGATGCATCGGCTCGATGAGACAGCTTCACTCGATGAAGCGCCGGCACCTGGCTCGCTCGCCCTCGGACTTCGACGATGGCCGCCGAACCGTCCGCGGTGACCACGGCAGCGACCGACGCGACGTGCGAGGACGGCGTGTCCGTGACCCGGCGCGTCGTGCCGGTCGGCGACCAGAGGTAGAAGTCGCTCGCGCCGTTGCGGTCGGCGGGGTCGAGGGCGTCGGCCGTCAGGAAGAGCAACTCGCCGCGGTTCGACAGCGAGGCCTGACCGTGCGGTCGCATCTCGACGAAGAGCGCTTCACCCCACCATCGCCCGAGCAGCAACGAGCGCTCTCCCGACTCGACGTCGTACCACCGGCTGAGAAAGGCGACGTAGCGGCCGTTGGGCGAGATCGCCATGTGACCAGGCCGCTCAGCGACTTCGCCGCGTACGGCGTCGACGACCAACTCCTCGCCGGTGACCAGATCGTGACGGGCGAAAACGGCCCCAGCGCCGTCGTCCACCCGATAGAGCAGGTGGCGTCCACCGCCTGCCACCACGACGGCGCTCGGCGATGGCGTTCCGACACGTAGCTGGACGACCTCGCTGTCCAGATCTGCGAGGTCGTGCCGGACGACCTCCGCCTCACCGTCGAGGGTCTGCGTGAGGTACACGGCGGTCGTGCCGTCGTTGGACAGGTGCAGCGGCGCAGGCCAGCCACCCCAGGGCGGCGCATCGCTGAATCGGGCGACCTCGGCCCATACGCCACCGTCGACGTCCCAGCGATACAGAATCATCGCCCCGTCGAGCGCGGTGGCGCCGAGAACGAACCGCCCCGATTCGGAGAGAACGGCCTGGGGGCCGGCGAAGACGCCGGGAGCCGCGTCCTCCAACCGATGCGTCGTTCCATCGGGGTCGATGACTTCGAGAGTCTGATGCGGACCTCGGTGCGCGAGCACCAGAACACGCGCACCTCGCTCGTCGGCGTCGAGGAGCCAGCGACCGGCCAGATCGGCGGGCGCATCAGACCACGGCAACGGATCCGCCGGCTCGATGACCTCGGTGGTGGCCTCACCGGCTGCCGGGCGGCTCATGACCCCAGCGACAACAGTGAGCGCAACGACGCTCACGCAGAGCAGCGAACCCAGCTCGAACGACAGCCGGTTCACCCTTCGTCGGTCACTCTCCGCAGCCATATTCCACCCAGAGTAGTGGTTCTCGCCCAGGGTCGACCACCGTCAGTGGTGAATCTGGTCCGCCACTTGGCTGGGTGGCACGCGAATCCGAGCGCCGGGTGGGGCGTCCGCGGCATCATTGACCGGCTTCGTACGAGGGAGTTGCCGTGACCCTGTCGCGTGTTCTGATCGCCAACCGAGGCGAGATCGCCATCCGGATCGCACGGGCGGCCCACGCCCTGGGTCTCGACACCGTGAGCATCCACGCTCCTGTGGACGCCCAGTCGCTCCACACCACCGCGACCACCGAAACCGTTCAGCTGGCGAGCGGCGATCCGGTCGCCGCCTACCTGGACGTCGATGCGGTGATCGCGGCGGCCGTGGAGACGGGGTGTGACGCGCTGCACCCCGGCTACGGCTTCCTCTCGGAGAACGTCGCCCTCGCTGAAGCCTGCGCTGCGGCTGGCATCACGTTCGTCGGTCCCTCGCCCGACGCAATCAGCCTCTTCGGCGACAAGGTCCGCGCCCGCGAACTCGCGACCTCGCTCGGTGTCCCGGTGATTCCGGGCTCGGAGGGCGCGGTCGACTCCCCCGCGGCGGCATCA
>CAYUBX010000392.1:0-4183 GCA_964443165.1 uncultured Acidimicrobiales bacterium | reverse complement strand
CCTCGATGTTGGCCATCGCGGGTGTCCATTTCGGGTGGGCGAAGGAGCCGATCGAGATGACCTTGGCCCCGGTTTCCCCGAGCGCATCGAGAAGGCGCAGCTTGTCGTCCACGCTGATGTCGGGGCTCTCGATCTGCAGCCCCTCGCGCATCGTGTCGTCGGTGATCGTCACCCGCTCGGGCACAAGACTGGTCATGGCATCTCCCCCAGAGGAACAGAGTACGCGTCGTATCCGTACAGCCATCCGGTCGGGCTGGCCTTGGTTCCGGAGCCCTGGGCAGATCGGAGGGCCTGGTTGCGACGCCATACCTCGCGCCAATCCGTCAGGTGGAATGTGGTCTCGCCTCGCCGCGCCATCTCCTGGACCTTGGCGGTGTGCGGTCGGCGGGTCGCCTCGTAGTTCTCCAGCGCAGCGGCAGGTTCATCGGCCCATCGTTCGAGACAGCGAGCCAGAACCACACCGTCCTCGATCGCCTGGCAGGCACCCTGCGCGAGGTACGGCAGCATCGCGTGGGCGGCGTCGCCGAGGAGGGTCACCCGGCCGACGCTCCACCGCTCGAGCGGCTCGCGATCGAAGATCGCCCACTTGAGCGCCCTCTCGATCTCGGCCGCGACGCCCTGAATCGGTTGATGAAAGTCGGCGAAGTCACGGCGGAGCTCGTCGGGGTCCCCTTCCGCCGTCCAGTCCTCCGTCAGCCAGTCGTCACCCGCCGGCACGATCCCGACGAAGTTGTAGAAGTCACCGCCGGACACGTAGTACGACACCACCGAGCGGCCTGGGCCGTAGTACGCCTCACACACCCGCGGTAGCTCGAGGTCGGCGACGCGCTCGGCCGGGACGAGGGCGCGCCAGCAGACGTACCCCGAGAAGGTCGGGCTCTCCGGACCGAACAGAGCCTCCCGAACTCGAGAGTGAATGCCATCGGCGCCGACCACGACGTCGGCCACCACGGCGTCCCCGTCGGCGAGCTCGAGCTCGCATCGGTCGCCGAGGTCGCGGATGGCGCTGACCGACGACGCGAGACGAACGACCCCGTCGGGCAGACCCCCCGACAACACGTCAACGAGATCGGCCCGGTGTGCATGCAGGTACGGGAAGCCGTACTCGCCGCGGACGCTGTCGCCGAGGGTCGTGGTGTGAAGCACACGTCCACGGCGATGCGACCGAACGAGGATGGCATCGGGCGCGACCGCCCGTTCCTCGAGTTCGTGCAGAAGACCGAGGTGTTCAAGGATCCGAGCCGCGTTCGGGCCGATCTGTAGACCGGCGCCGACCGGCTGCAGGACGCGAGCCTGCTCGAGGACCGTCACATCGATGCCGACGTCCCTCAACGACAGCGCGGCTGCAAGACCCCCGATCCCTCCCCCGACAATGGCGACGTGCATAGCGACCTCCCTCGGGCATTCTGTCGCGGCCGGGCGCACAGGGTTGGCTCGTGACGCCGATCGACCGGTTGCGGGAGATCTGCTTTCGGATGCCCGAGGCAGTCGAGAAGGAGACCTGGGGTCACCCCGGGTTCCGCATCCGGGACAAGATCTTCTGCGGGTACGCCTCAGAGGACCACGAGGGCGGGAGTTCTTTCAGCGCTCGATGAAGGCCGCACCCGGTGAGCAGGAGGCCCTGCTCGCGGAGGGGCACCCCTTCTTTCGACCGCAGTACGTCGGTCACCGCGACTGGATCGGCATCGTGCTGGGGCCGGACACCGCCTGGGACAAAGTCGCCGAGCTCATCGAGGACAGCTACCGGACGATCGCCCCGAAGAGGCTGTCGAAACGGCTCGACGACTAGCCGGCGCCGACCGGGCGGACCTGCGGGAACTTGGCGCTGCTGAGGTGGTCGCCCTCCGACAAGGTGTCGTCGTCGAGATCGGGGTCGACCCGTCCCAGCGCCGCGTTGTAGAACGCATCGTCGCCGATCCAGATGTACGCGATGGAACGTCGTGGCCGATCGATCGTGTTGCCTGGCGAGGCATGCAGGACGCGCTGGTACCAGACCAGAGCGTCGCCCGGGCCCATCTCCCACCACACCGTGTCGAAGGCCGAAGTGAGTTCCTCCGCCGGCGGCATCGGAACCCTGTCGCGCGTGATGACGCCGTCGTAGTCCTCGCCCTCTTCGAAGTGGCCCATCAGGAAGACCGGCCCTGTCCGATGATGCGAACCGGCGAGAAACTGCAGGGTGGTCTCGCGAGGAATGTCGTCCAGTGAAATCCAGAAGTTGATCGTCTCGGCCCCGTGGGCCCGTTGGAACGACGCGTCTTCGTGCCACGGGGTCGCCGCGCCCCCGCCGCCGTCTTTGATGAAGAGGTTGTCGAAGTAGCGCCCGAGCGTCTCGCTACCCAGGAGCTGCTGCGCGAGGTCCGGAATACGGCTCTCGTCGCGCTGCCGGCGGAACGCTTCGACTCGCTCGCTCACGTTGACGTCGTAGAAGAACGACGGTCCCCCGTCGCCACCGACGCGGTAACTCATATCGCTCGCCGCGGCTTCGGCGACCTCGCACCCTGCGCGCAACTCGTGGACGATGTCCATCGTCAGCACATTGCGGAGGCACACCACCCCGTCCGCCTGGAACGCTTCCACAGCATCCTCAGCCACTGAGCCCGTCGACGCGTCGTACGCGGGTCGCGGAGCCACTGCGTCCCTCGGCGGATCGACGAGATACGCGGACTTGCTCATGACGTGACCGGCCGAACGAGCTCAGCGCGCAGCTTCTCGATGCGCTCGCGCTGAGCGCACCCTTCGAGGTGATCGTTCACGATGCCGGATGCCTGCATCAGCGCGTAGCAGGTGGTCGGGCCGACGAATCGCCAACCCATCTTCTTGAGCGCCTTGCTCATTGCCGTCGACTCTGGGGTCGTCGGCATCGCCATCAACGTCTCGTGATCGATGCGCTTGGGGCGGTTCGCCGGGTCGGGCTCGAAGCTCCAGAAAAACGCCGCCAGGCTCCCGTACTCGTCGATGGTCGTCGAGGCAGCCTGGGCATTGCTGATGGTCGCCTCGATCTTTCCGCGGTGACGGACGATGCCCGCGTCTTGGAGCAGCCGTTCGACATCTTTCCCGGTGAACGCGGCGACCTTCTCGAAATCGAAGCCGACGAAAGCGGCACGGAAGTTCTCGCGCTTGCGCAGGATCGTGAGCCACGACAGACCCGACTGGAAGCCTTCGAGACACATCTTCTCGTAGAGCCGGCTGTCGTCGGTGACCGGCGTCGCCCACTCCTCGTCGTGGTAGTCCTCGTAGTCGTCGAACCCCTTGCCCCACCAGCAGGCGAGGGTTCCGTCCGGCCGTTCGTCGAGCCCAGAAGCCGCCATGGCGTGAAGCTACCGGGGAGGCCCCTCAACCCAACGCGGCGCTGGCGATCCGGGCGCCCTCGGCGAGGGATTCGAGCTTCGCCCACTGGATCGACGGGTGCACTCGGCGAGCGAAGGGGCCCTGGGCGAAACCGCAGTGAGTCGATGCGGCGACTCGATCGGGTCCCACGATCTCCCCGAGTCGGACGAGCCGTTCGGCGATGAGCTCGGGGTGCTCGACGACGTTGGTGGAGTGGCTGACGCATCCGGGCATGAGGCGCTTCCCATCCGGCAGCTCCACGTCCTGCCACACCTTCCACTCGTGGGCGTGCCGGGGATTCGCCATCTCGAACAGGTATCCGCCGACGTTGATCTTCAAGACGAGGTCGACGATGTCCGCGAGCGGGACGTCGTTGGTGTGGGGAGCATTCCAGCTCCCCCAACACACGTGGTAGCGAACGCGGTCTTCGGGGAGTCCAGCGACGGCGTGGTTGACCGCCTCGACCCGCACTTCGGCCCACGCACGAAAGTCTTCCATCGTCCCGGGGGGCACCATCACGTCGTACACCGAAGCCAGGTACGCGTCGTCGATCTGAAGGGTGAGGCCAGCATCCACGATGGCCCGGTACTCGTCGCGCAACGCTTCGGTGATCGCGAAGAGACACTCCTCTTCGCTGTCGTAGTGCTCGTCGATACGAGCGGGCACGACGCTCGCCGGCGACACGACGGGCAGAAATCCCTCGATCCCGTTGTCGGCCGCCGCCGCCTTCAAACGGGAGATGTCACCCTGAAGCAGGTCGTGACCCGTGTACGACACGGGTCCCGTGACGACCCAGTCGCCGACGGGCAACGCACCCACGCCCATCCCTGCAACCCCGAGTTGAGCCTCGTACTCC
>CAYUBX010000391.1:0-4184 GCA_964443165.1 uncultured Acidimicrobiales bacterium | reverse complement strand
TGTGCCACGGCAAAACGGGCGAGAGCGCCGGCGTACGCGACTTCCTCGCGATCGCCCGGGGCAGCCGTGCGGGCACTTCGGCAGCGGGCTACTCGCCGTCCGACCTCGCCGTCGCCCCGATCGCCCCCGAGGTCCCCGTGTTCGTCGGAGCCCGCGGTCCCCGACTCAACGCCCTGGCGTCCGAGTTGGCCGACGGGGCCTTCGTGGCGGGCATGCCGCCGTTCCGGTTCACCGAGGTGGTTGGGTGGGCCCGCTCAGTGCGGCCGATCGACGTCGCCCTTTACCCGAGTGCAGCTCTCGACCCCGCTAGTCGTGAGCGGCACCGACCCGAGATGATCTGGTCGCTCTTCGACACCCCGCCCGACGTCCGTGAGCGGCTCGGCATCGATCCCGAGCAGGTCGCCGCCGCAGCAGCCGCGCTGCGATCCGGCGATCCCGGCCCGGCCTCGACGCTGATCGATGACGACCTGCTCGATGAGCTGATGCTGAGCGGTGAGCCGGCCTCGGTCGGGCTACGCCTGGCCGATCTCGTCGTCGAGCACCGACCGACCTCCATCGGCCTGGCGATCATCAGCGACGATCTCCACACCATGATCAGGCTCGCCGCCGAGGCGTTCGCAGCAATGAGCGCCGAGCTAGAGGAGCGGACATGACCGGTGTCATCGGCCACATCGCCAACCCCACCATCGACCAGAGCGTGGCCCTGGCCAGCGAGGCCGAATCGGCAGGTGCAGGCTGGATCGGCCTCGCCGATGCGTTCTGGTGGCGCGATGTGTGGATGGCGCTCTCGCAGGTGGCGGCGGCAACGACGTCCATCGAGATCGGCCCGGCGATGACCAACGCCTACCTGCGGCATCCGTTCCACACCGCCGCGGCGCTGGCCACCCTGCAGGAGCTGGCGCCCAGCCGCACGTTCCTCGGGATCACCGCTGGCGGGTCCGAGGTCACCATGGCTGCCGGCATCCCCCGCTCTGGTGCGCCCGATCGTGTTCGCGAGCTCGTCGAGCTCGTTCGAGGTTGCGGCGAGGGCGCGCCGCTCGATGCTGAGTCGGGAAGATCGCTCGACGTGCCCCTCGCCCCGTTGCCGGTGCTGATCGCGGGGCGCGGAGACGGCATGCTCCGAACTGCGGGTGCGATCGCCGATCGGGTGCTGCTGTGGGCGATTCCCGACAGCGACCTCGACCGCTCGGTCGGCGTGATCCTCGAGGGTGCGCGTGACCGGCAGTCGCCACCCGCGCTGGTGTGGGCACCGCTCGCCGAGCACTCGCCGGTGCTGCGCGACTCGATCATGCACGTGGCCGTCTACGCCTCGCTCAACACCCGCCCGGCTATCCGACGCGAATGGGGTCTCGACGACGACCTCGTCGAGCAGATCCGGTCGGCCCTGGTGGCCGGAGGCACTGCCGCAGCGGTCTCGCTCGTACCCGAGGCTGCGGTCGACGACCTCCTCGTGCGCGAACTCGACCCGGCGGTGGTCGCGCAGCGAGCCCGCGCCCTCGGCGTCAGCTCGATCGCCGTGCCCGGCTACGGCATCGACACCGTCGGTGCACATGTCGCCTGGGCCCGAGAGGTCGAGGACGCGATCTGAGCGGGGGCGGTGCCATGGTTCGCCCGTCGTGGCCAACGGTCACACGGGAAGGGACGGTGGTGTGGAAGTGGATGTGGCGGGGCGGTGGTGGTCGCGGCGATCGTGGAGGCCCTGGCCGCTTCGTCGCCACGTTTCGCAAGGGGAATAAGGTTGCGTGATACGAAACTCAGGGGGGAGTGCTGCGATGTCGCACACGTCCGAGGTCGACCCAACGGGGACCAGGGCCGCATTGGATCAGGCGAGCCATGCGCCCGGCGCGATTTACGCCAGCCCGGAGATCTTGCGTCGCGAGATCGACGAGTACTTCAAGCGCGAGTGGCTGTACGTCGGCCGCGTCGAGGAGCTCGCCGAGCCGGGCGACTACATGGCGCTGCGACTCGTCGGTGAGCCGGTGCTGCTCTCGCGTGACCGCGATGGCCAGCTGCACGCCAATTACAACATGTGCGTCCACCGAGGCGTAGAGGTCGCGTACGGCTCAGGCAACAAGAAGGCGTTCAGCTGCCCGTACCACGGCTGGGTGTACGGCCTGGATGGCACGTTGAAGGGGGCCGCCTACATGGAGGACACCCAGGGATTCGACATCGCCGACTCTGCCCTGCCTCCGTTGAAGGTCGACGTGTGGCGGGGCAACATCTTCATCAACTTCGACAACGATGCTGAGCCGCTGGCCGACGCCCTGGCCGCGCTCGACGAGGAGTTCTCGTTCCTGGGCTGGGAGAAGTGCCGCCTGGGCAACAAGATCGAGATCGACCTCGCCTGCAACTGGAAGTTCATCCACGAGAACCTGATGGACTTCTACCACGTCGGGGTTTTGCACGCCGGGAGCTTCGGCGCCGATTTCAGGTTCGAACCCGACCTCGTCGACGTTCACGACGGCGGCGGCCTGTCGCTCTTCTACCAGGCCGGTCCGCCGACCCCAGGCGCGGAGCCCCTGCTCGGCAAGATGCCCTGGCTCGAGGATCGGGAGCACAGCTTTGCCTGCACGTCGTTCAGCGCCCCGAACCTGACGTTCTTCGGGCGCATCGACTGCATCCGACCGATGGTGGCGTGGCCGATCGACGAGGGCCACACCAAGGTGATCGTCTATCACCTGTTCCCCGAGGAGTTCTTCGATCGCCCCGACTTCGACGAGACGCTGAAGATCTATCGCGACTTTCAGATCCTGGTACTCGAGGAGGATCGGTTGATGATCGAATCGATGCAGCTTGCGATGAGCTCCGCGGCGTACGTCCCGGGTCGTATGAGCACGCTCGAGAAGGGGATTCACAACTTCCTGAACGGGTATCTCGACCGCGTCCTCCCCGCCGATGGAGCCTCGGGATGACGGCCACACTCGCGAGTGCCGCCGACGTACTGATGTCGGACTACATGGCGCTGAACGCTGGGGAGACCGTCCTCATCACCGCGGACACCGACGGCGACGAAGCCGTGTGGCGGGCGGTTCAGGAGGCATCTCTTCGGGCAGGTGCGACCGCATCCATCCTGCTCGTCCCGCCGCTGCCGTACCAGGGCCGATTGGCCGACCCTTACATCACCGCGACCACATCGGCCGCGGTGAAGGCCTCCGACGTGTGGATCGACCTGACGTTCCCGTATCTCGCCGGCTCCGAGCTCCACGACCAGGCGATGGAAGGAGGGCACATCCGCTACCTGCTCGGTGCCGACCTCAACGCCGATGGCCTGCTCCGTCTGTTCGGGCGGGTGGATCTCGATCGCTACTTCGCACTGCATCACGCATTCGACAACCTGGTGAACGAGGCGGTGGGCAAGACCGTGCGCATCACCGACCGCGCCGGCACGGATGTGAGCTTCGTCCTCGGCCAGCGGGGCTTCGAGAAGCCGCGACGGGCGAGCGAGGCTGGGACCGTGCTCGTCCCGGGGTCCTGCACGATGTTCCCCGATGTCGAGACGGTGACGGGAACGATCGAGGTCGGCTCGGTCTTTCACGAGTACTACACACCGCTCACGGCGCCGATGACGCTGGAGGTCGACGGCCGCATCAAGGCCATCCATGGCGGAGGCAACGAGAGAGCGGTCGCGGACCGCGCCCTGCGCCGAGCCGGCACCGGCGGCGAATACGGGTACATCATCCACTTCACTCACGGCATTCATCCCGCGGCGAGAGTGACCGGCGGGTCGTTCATCGAGGACATGCGAACGCAAGGGAACAACGCCATCGGCATGGGGATGCCGTGGTGGGATCCAGGCGGCGGCGAGAACCACCCGGACGCCATCTTGTACATGCACACCATCGACATCGACGGTGAGCGCGTCGTCGAGGACGGGGAGATCGTCGGTCCCGACTCGCTGGTGGCGCTGGCCGCCGATCTCGAGCCGCTGGTGGGTTGAGCCGATGAAGCCCCCGCCCTTTTCCTTTCTTGCACCGACCTCGCTCGCCGGCGTGGTCGAGGCCATGACGGCACACGGTGACGATGCCCGGATTCTCGCCGGCGGCCAGAGCCTCGTGCCGCTCATGAACATGCGCTTGGCTCGGCCCGAGGTGGTGGTGTCGATCAATCGATGCGACGAGCTCGACTTCGTCGAGGTCACCGACACGCACGTGGCGATCGGCGCCTTGGTACGTCAGGTCGACGCG
>CAYUBX010000390.1:0-4185 GCA_964443165.1 uncultured Acidimicrobiales bacterium | reverse complement strand
GGCTGGTGCAGATCGTCGAGTCAGGCACCTGGCGCACCTACCCCGCCGAACTCTCCGACGTGACCTGAACGTCACGAGAGTCGAGACGTCGGAAGACGCGACACTCCCTGCACCGGAGGAGGTCGGCGCAGGGAGTGCAGGTTGGTTTCTGAGCCCGGTGCTCAGAAACGGGGCTGGGGAATGGTCATGGTGGGGATCCGGGGGTCGCAGATGACCGCGGGGCACGGGCCGACGAGCGACTCCGGGGCGATCGGAAGGTCGAAGGGGTCGTCGGCCATCTCGACCCAGAAGTCCGGATCGCAGAGCTTTGGGTGCAGGTCGCAGAGGTCGTCGATGTCCACGATCAACTCGTCGATGTCGACGACCGAGCCGTTCTCGGCGAGCCAGTCCTCGAGCCAGCTCAGGTCGATCTCGACCTCCGGGACGGTCTCACCATCGTCACCCTCGTCGTCGCCGATGGGGGAGAGGTCCACGATCCAGCCGTTCTCGGCCAGCCACTCGGCGAACACACCCAGGTCCACGTCGGCACCCGTATCGGCATCGCCGTCGCTCTCGCCGGATGCTTCGGCGTCCGGCTCGGTGGCCTCGGGCTCTGTCCCCTCAGCTGGATCCTCGGTCTCTGCCTCCGGCTCGGTGGCCTCCGCCTCTGGATCGCTTGCTTCGGGCTCGCTGGTCTCTGCGGCGTCGCTCACCTCATCGACGCTGGACTCGGCGGCGGTGCTGGAGTCCGTTTGCGTCGCGGCGCTGTCGTTGATGACGATCTGGACGCCCTGCGGATCCGCCGGCTCGTCGACGATCACGCCATCCGCCAGCACGACGGACGAATCGGTCTGCTCGGCGGCCGCTTCGTTCGGGGTCGTTGCCTTGACTCCGACGACCACGGCGGTGAGCGTCACCGCCGCTGCAGTGAGTCCGACGATGGTGTTGCGGTAGATGGTGGGGTTCATTGTCTCGTTCCTTGGTGCGTGGACACCTCTAGGAGGAACGAGCCCTCGCCGATCCAACACTTTTGTGGAAAGTTGCTGCGATCAGCAGGGGATGAGCTTGAGAACCAGGCGGGAGCGGGTCTCGTTGCCTGCTCCGTCGACCGCTCGGAGCTCGACGACCACCCCGGCGCTCCCGCGGTCGACAGTCCCCTCGGCGAATGGTCCGATGGCCGCGCCGAACAGGTCGTCATCGACATCGGGATCGTCGCCATCGCGTGGGTCGTCGACCCTCTCGAACTCGACGAGCCACAGCGCGGCGCCGACCGCGACCAGTGCCTCGACCCTGTCGACGCCGGTCCCGCTGTCTGTGACGACCGCGGTGACCACGGCGGTGGTCGGCGCACAGTTGGGTCCTGCGTTCTCGACGACCGTGCTGGAGGACACCTCGAGTTCAGCGACCTCCGGTGCGATGAGGTCGAGTCTCAGGATCGGGAAGCTCGACGGAGGAACCCGGATACGAATGTCGGTGTCCTGGCCATCGGGGACGAGAGACGGCCCGCCGGTGGTGGTCGGTGCGGTCGTCTCTGTGCCGGCGCCGACGATGGGATCGTCTGTCGTCGCGGGTGAGAGCGGCTCGGTCGGCCTCACCGCTGTGACGGTGGTGGCAGGCGCACTCGTGGAGGGAGGAGGTTGTGGCGCTGCACTCGGCGAGGTCGCCGTCGCCGGCGCAACCGTGGCGGGGGTGCCGACTGCCGAGGTGCGGTCCCCGGGCTCGTCGTTGTCAGGCCACAGGCCAACCGCCAACACGATCCCCGCCAGGACGATCGCCGTGGCGCCGGCCAGGCGAGCCACCCAACCCGCCGTCAGCCGTCCTTGAGCGAGCGTCCGGGGGAACCCCGACGCGTCGAGAGACAGCGCGGCAGACGCAGCTTCGGACGGCGCAAGCGGAGTGGAGTGGCTCGTGAGGCGAGCGTGGAGCTCGGCGGGGGCGGGAACGAAGGGCAGGGCGGCCAGCAGGGCCAGGGGGCTCGCGACAGCGGCCCTCGTCCGCTCGCAGATCTCGCAGTCGTCGACGTGCCTGGCGACGCGCTTGCGCAGAAGTGGGGTGAGCCCTCCGTCCCAGTTGCGCAGCAGTGCTGCGAGTTCCTCGCATTCCCGGCGCCCACGGCGGGCGACGAGGAGAGCCACCAGGCTGCGTTCGACCCGCTCTCGGACCCGTCCCACGAGGACGTACGCGTGCGATGTCTTCACCCCGAGTGCGTCGGCGAGGTCCTCGCCCTCGAGCCCGTGGCGGAGTTGGAGATCGAGAACGGCGCGATCTCGAGCGTCGAGGCCTGCCGCGGCGCTCTGCACCAACTCGGTCAGTTCCTCGCGCTCGACCGCCGCGCCGAGGTCGTCGTCTATGCCGACGTCGTCGAATCCATCGACCGGGGTAGATCGGTCCCTCATGCGTCGAAGGCATTCGTTGCGGGCGATGGCGTAGAGCCATGGCCGGATCTTGTCTGGGTCGCGCAGCTGACCGATTCGCTCCGCCGCGAGCAGGAAAGTGTCCTGAACGGCGTCGGCCGCGTCGTGGGGCGACCGCATGACCGACCAGCAGTAGTCGTGTAGGCGGTCGCCGTATGCACGAAACAGGTCGCCGAGCGCGCTGGTGTCGCCGGCGGCGAGATGTTCGACGAGCTGTCTGTCGTTCTGCATGTTGCTATCGCGCTCCGCTCCATCTGGCGCTCCCATCCGCTCGTCCTCTCGACTGTCGACAGTGAGAGGAGTCGCGGGGGCGCGCCGATCCAACAGTTTTCACGATGATCTTCGATCTGTCCGGTCGACCACCGGCCGGCTCAGTCGAGCGCGAAGAGTCTGCGGCAGGGGCTGAAGCCCTCGATGGCGATGTCGTCGCGCTTGCGGGGCTCCCAGTCGGCCCGATCGAGCCGGAGCAGGATCTCTTCGGCGACGGTGTCGTCCGCGAACTTCGGTCGCTTGGTGCCGTTCTCCCCGTAGCCGCTGCGACGCGACACGGCGAGAGAGCGCGTGTTGGTGACCCGCGCCGAACTGGTTGCGACATCGGCACCGAAGCCGTCGAAGATCAGCTGCAAGATCGCGGCGCGCATCTCGTTGCCGAGGCCCCGTCCCTGAAACCCTCGCGTGAGCCACGACCCGGTCTCCACCGTTCGGAGTGCGCCGAAGGAGTTGGCCTGCATTCCCTGGGTTCCGATCACCCGGTCGTCGACGAAGACGGCGAAGGGCAGCATGAAGTTGTCCGCGGTCAGCTCGGCCCGACAGCGCCAATGGAACTTGGGCACTTCGATCCGCAGCTCCTCCTCGGATCCCAGAGTCCACGGTACGACGAAGGGATGAGGCTCGTCGTTGTGGATTCCCGCGACCGCCGCCTCGATCACCCCGGGGAGGTCGTCGTCGGTGGGCAGCCGCAGCTCGAGGCGCGGCGTCCTCACCCGCAACCCGAACAACGGCCAGCTCGTGGCATCCATTTCAGCGAGGGTACGAAGCGAGTTCGCCCGGTGCGAGGGGATTTCGGCCGCGGCTGACCGGGGCCAGCTCGCCAGCACGTAGATTCTGCGACGTGAGACAGATCCATCATTTCGTCGACGGCGGCGAGCGCGCGGGCACGAGCGGGCGCACCTCGCCGGTGTTCAATCCGGCAACCGGCCAGATCCAAGCCGAGGTCGACCTCGCGTCGGTCGAAGAGGTCGATCAGGTTGTCGCGTCGTCACGACGCGCCTTCACCGAGTGGCGCCAGTCGAGCCTCACTGCTCGCACGCAGGTGATGTTCAACTTCCGCGAGATCCTGTCCACCCGACGGGACGAGCTGGCTCGTGTCGTGAGCTCCGAGCACGGCAAGGTCGTGTCCGACGCGGCCGGCGAGGTGTCGCGAGGGCTCGAGAACGTCGAGTTCGCGTGCGGCATCAGCGAGCACCTCAAAGGTGAGATCAACGAGCAGGCCTCGGGCGGCGTCGACGTCTACACCGTCCGCCAGCCCGTCGGGGTGGTCGCCGGCATCACCCCGTTCAACTTCCCCGCGATGGTGCCGGCCTGGATGTTCGCCACCGCCGTGGCGTGCGGCAACACGTTCATCCTCAAGCCGTCCGAGCGCGACCCGTCCGCAGCGATGCTGATCGCCGACTGGTTGCGTGAGGCCGGGCTGCCCGACGGGGTGTTCAACGTGCTGCACGGTGACAAGGTCGCCGTCGACGCGCTCCTCGCCCACCACGACGTGGACGCGGTGAGCTTCGTCGGCTCCACG
>CAYUBX010000389.1:0-4187 GCA_964443165.1 uncultured Acidimicrobiales bacterium | reverse complement strand
GATCGGGGTGCCCAAGAAGATGATGTTCTCCTTGAGCAGCCGCGAGTAGAGGTCGTAGGCCCGCTCGCCGCGGTTGGTCTGCTCGACGACCGTGGGGACCAGGTAGTTCTGCGCCTGAAGGGTCACTCGTCTGTCTCCTCCGTCGGCTCCGTTGCCGGCTCGTGGTCCTCATCGTCATCAGTCGACTCCGCTACCGGAAGCTCAAGGCCGGCCCGGTCGATGACCGATCCGTCCTCGTCGACCAGGGTGACGGTCTCGACCAACCACTCCAAGGCTTTGCGCTTGAGGAGTTCCGAGCGTATCGGTGCGAGGCCATCGCCGTGTTCCAGGTCGTCGCGAATCTCATCCGCCGCGCGGTCGTACTGAGTGGCGAGACGCTCGAACTCGTCGCCCATCTCGTCGTCGTCGACCTCCATGGCCTCCGCCACCCCGATGGCTCGGAGTGCGAGATCGACCTTCGCCGAACGGAGAGACGCGTCGCGCAGCTCGGTGGTGAAGGTCTCGGGGTCCTGGCCTGTCATCTGCAGCCACTGCTCGATCTGCATGCCCTGACCCTGCAGGTTCATGGCGAGGCTCTGGAGCTGATCCGACATCTGGCCGTTGACGAGCGAATCGGGGATCTCGTCGTCCACCAGCTCGCTCAGCTTCGAGGCGGTGTTCTCGCGCAGTGCGGAGTTGGCCTGAAAGGACCGCATGATCTGCATGCGCTGGATGGTCGCGTCGCGCAGCTCGTCGACCGTGTCGTGCTCGGTGTTCTCCTCGACCCACTCGTCGGTGAGCTCCGGCAGCACCTGCTCTTTCACCGCGTGAACCGTGATCTCGAAGTCGATCTCCACCTCGTCCTGGACCGGATGCGGTGCGCTGAAGGTCAGCTCGTCGCCAGCGGATGCGCCGGTCAACTGCTCATCCACCTCGGCCACGATGCCGCCGCTCCCCACCTCGTAGAGATAGTCCTCGGCGCTCAGACCCGGAAGGCTCTCGCCCTCCACCGAACCGTCGATGTCGATCGATACCTGGTCACCCTCGGCCGCTGCACGATCCGCGTCCACCAGCTCTGCGTTCTGGCGGCGCTGGACGTCGATCTGCTCCTGGACCTCGTCGTCGGACGGAGTCGGGTTGGGGATCTCCACCTCGAGATCGGTGTACCCCGACACGGTGATCGTGGGACGGATCTCCACCACGGCCTCGAAGGTGATCGGGCCGTCCTCCTCGCCGCCGGTCAGCTCGAACTGCGGCGAGGCGATGACGTCGACACCGTTGTCGCGAACGGCCTCCGCGTAGTACTCGGGCAGCGCGTCCTCGAGCGCCTGTGCTCGTGCATACCCGGAGCCGATTCGGGACTCGAGCACCGTGCGCGGCACCTTCCCCGGGCGGAAGCCCTGGATCCGCACCTCGCGGGCGATCTTGCGGAACGCCGCGTCGATCGCTTCCTCGAAACGGTCCTCGTCGACCTCGACGGACAGCTTCACGCGCGGGCCGTAGGTGCGGTCGGCACCCTCCCCTGCGTCGGTGTCTTCGGCCTCGTCGTTGTCGTCTCGTGTGATGCCGGGATCGTCCGGCGCGAGTTCGGTGACAGTCGTCTTCACAAGCGGGAGAGCCTAGCGGGGGAACGGTGTGTCTCCCGCTCTGCTCGGGCGTCCGCAAAGACCCACAGGGTCTCGGCCGAAGAGGAATCCCCGGCCGAGACCCATCGATGGGGAAATCACTGGTGTGCCGTGACGACGCACCAGGAGATCCATCGGCGGGCCACCCCGCGAATGAAGGACTTTCCACTCCTGGACACGGAGGCCACTCGCGCCCATCGATGCAGGTGCTGGTCACGCTGCCCAAACCCCGCGGCCCGACGCTGCAAGGACACGACTCGAGCTTGGCGGGGGCGGGCCCATGGGTCAGAGTGCTGAGCATGGAATTCGACCTCGCCCAGACCGACGCACTGCTCTCAACGACCCGGGCTGTCCGTAAGCGACTCGACTTCGACCGAGAGGTTCCTGACGACGTCCTGCTCGAATGCCTCCAACTGGCGGTGCAGGCTCCCACGGGCTCGAACCGCCAGAGCTGGCGGTGGATGGTGATCCGCGATGCGGAGAAGAAGGAGGCGCTGGCCCAGATCTATCGCGAGGCCGGCGGCGAGTACCTCGCTCAGGCCGCCCAGGCAGCCGACCCGGCGACACAGACCGGACGAGTGATGGACTCGGCCAACTTCCTCGCGGAGAACTTCGGCCGCGTTCCGGTGATGGTGATCCCGATGATCATCGGACGCATCGAAGACGCCACCACCAATGCGTCCGCCGGACTCATGGGGTCGATCATCCCTGCGATGTGGAGCTTCCAGTTGGCGCTTCGCAGCCGGGGTCTCGGCTCGTGCCTCACCACGATCCACCTCCGCTACGAGGAGCGGGCCGCCGAGCTGCTCGGCATCCCCGACCACATGACCCAGGTCGGGCTCCTGCCCGTGGCCTACACCGTGGGGACCGATTTCAAGCCCGCCGCGCGCCCGCCGGTGGAGGAGATCGCCTACCTCGACACCTACAAGAACCCAATCCGCTGATCAGCGCTCGAAGCCGGCGAGCCATCCGAGCGGAAGACAAAGAGCTCGCAGCGTCAGCCTGACACCGCCGAATGGCGGCAAGAACACCGCCGACGGGCGGCAAGAACACCGCCGAATGGCGGCAAGATCTCGGAGCGGGCGACGAGAATCGAACTCGCATCATCAGCTTGGAAGGCTGAGGTTCTAGCCATTGAACTACGCCCGCGAGGCGATGGGTCAGGGTACACGCGCCGCCCGGAGAGCGGTCAGGAGCGGCCCGGGAATGCCTCGAAGATCCCCCGTTCGAGGATCTTGTCCATGTACTCGGGTTCGTAGGCACCCCAGGGGTCCTCGCGGACGAGATCGTCGAGGCGATGTGCATCCTCGCCGACGAGAATGCGCCACTGCCCCTCGAGCACTGCGTCGAGGATGATCGTCGCGGCCTGGGCAGCGGAGGTCGGGGCGTTGTCGCGGAACTGCTCCCCCATCGCGACCATCGCGGCCTCGATGTCCTCGTCGCTCATCTGATCCGCCGGAAGGCCGCGAGCGGCCATCTGCTTGCGCACCTGAGTGACGTCGATGCCGCCGTGCAGCGTCGAACTGTTGAGCGCGATCGAGGTGCCGATGTGGCCGGGCATCACGACGTGCGCCGAGAGGTGCGGCGCGTTGACCCGGAAGTCGGCGATCAGCGCTTCGGTGAATCCCTTCACCGCGAACTTCGACGCGGCGTACGACGTGTGGGGTCGATCCGGACCGACCGATGCCCAGAAACCATTGACGCTGCTCGTGTTGACGATGGCCCCATCCACCGAGCGGACCAGCATCGGCATGAAGGCTCTGGCGCAGAGGTAGACACCGCCCCAGCAGATGTCGAAGGTGCGCTCCCACTCCGCGCGGTCGTCGTCGAGAAAGCTGCCGGCGCCGCCGATGCCTGCGTTGTTGAACAAGACGGTGATCGTGTCGGTTCCGTGCTCTGCCTCGACCGCGTCACGAAACGCGGTGACCTGCACTTCATCGCTCACGTCGCAGATGTGCTGGGTGATCGTGACGTCGCTGCCGTCCTCACCGACGAGCCGCGCCGTCTCGGCCATGTTGTCGGCGCTCACGTCGCACATGGCGACGTCACATCCGGCGGCGGCCAGCTGCCGAACCAGCTCCCGGCCCATGCCGGTACCCCCACCGGTGACCACCGCGAGTCCGCCTCTGTACGTGTCCATCTGTCCTCCGGTCACTCATGCGTGGTGCGATTCAATCACGCCCGCTCGGGGCCGAGCGGATCTGTGAACTCGGCCACCTGGGCTCGGGTCCGGAGGCCGTGGACGATGCTGTGTGCCCAGGTTGTGTCGCTGGCCGCGGTGGCGACCTCCGCCCGATACCGCGAGCGATACACCCAGGCCCATCGCACGATGTTGCGCTCGGGGTTCCAGGACCAGAAATTCATGAGCGATGCGCGGTTGTCGTTCCACGGCTCAGCCCGGCTGTGGTGTCGGTGTCGTTGCCACAGGAGACCCATCGAGGTTCGTCGTCCCTCGCCGCGAGGGCAGCACCGGGTCAGGCGCGCTCGAGCACCCAGGCTGACGCCCGCTGGCCGTCGTGAGGACAGAACTCCGCCTTCCAGCCGTGCCGCTCGACCAGATCGGTGAAGAAGGAGGTCGCGATT
>CAYUBX010000388.1:0-4187 GCA_964443165.1 uncultured Acidimicrobiales bacterium | reverse complement strand
GTCGACCCCCGGCTGCCGAGCCCAGCACCATTCCTCCACCGCGGAACCACACGTACACGCTGCGAGGTCGCGGACCATCGATGGGATCTAAGGTGGGCCGCTATGTCGCTGACTGAGGGCGGTTCGCCAGCCGCGACCGGCACAGCAGCCAGGTTTGGGACAGGCTCAGCGTTGCTGGTCGGTTTCACCGGGGCTCACCTCGTCAATGACTTCAACGCGTTGATGCTGCCGGCCTTCTTGCCGGCAATGACCGACGAGTTCAACCTCTCGTACCTCCAGGTCGGGGTTCTGTCCCTGAGCTTCACGATCTTGTCGGGTCTTCTCCAGGTGTCGTTCGGGCACTACGCCGACCGCTATGGACGGCGCAGGCGGGCTCTCGTGTTCGGCTTCGCGGTCACCGCCGTCGGTTTCGTCGGGATGGGACTGTCGCCGAGCTATCTGCTGCTCGTGACGGCGAGCCTCTTGTGCGGGCTCGGGGCCTCGACCTACCACCCACAGGCCACCGCCATTCTCGTCGCGGCATACCCCTCTGACCGAGGTCGGATCATGGGTGTTCACGGTTGGGGCGGTTCGGTCGGAGCGTTCATCGCCCCGGTGGGTGTTGCGGTACTCGTCACGGCCTTTGGTTGGCGGACGGCGCTGTTCCTCCTGGCCATTCCGTGCGTGCTCGTGGCGCTGAGTATGCGGGTCACGGTCACCGAAACGCCGCCCAACCGATCGGTCAGATTGCGGGGAGGCATCCCATCGGAAGTCTGGGTCCTCGCCAGCGCGTTCGCGCTGTTGTCCATGGTCATCCGGGGTTTCTTGACGTTCCTCCCGACGTTCCTCGTCGACCAAGGCTCGAGCCTCAGCCGTGCTGGTCTCCTGACCACGTTCGTTCTCGTCGTGGGTCTCGTGGCCCAACCGGTCGGCGGGGTGATGTACGACCGGCACGGCGGTCGGACGGTGTTCGTCATCGCGTCAGCGGCCACAACCGGCGGGCTGGGGCTGTTCATGGTGTCGAGCGGCTGGTTGCTGCTCGTCGCAGTTGCGATCGTGGCCTTCTTCGTCTTCTCCATGTTCCCGGTCTCGCTTGCCATGGCCTCCGAGCTCTCGGGAGTGGAGCGAACCGGTATCGGTGTGGGTGTCGTGTTCGGCGTGTCGGGTCTGAGTGGCGCGGCGGTTCAACCGCTGGTCGGAGGGATCGCCGATGCGAGCAGCCTCCACGTCGGGCTCTCCGTGCTCGTGGTGTTCTCGATCGCGGCAGCGCTACTCGGCACCCGTCTCCCGTCGAAGGGCGACGACGCCCCATAGCCGGTCGCGGGATGCACCGAACTCCAGAGGCAACGTGCAGAACCCAGCCATCTGCGGGTGGGACCGAGGCGTGAGATGCCAATGGTTGGGTGAGCGAGGCTAACGTCTGGCCCGGTTCGGCCCAGGGAGGCGTTGTGCTCGCACACGCAGAGGAAGTTCGCCACATCCACCCGCACGCAGCAGGCACTCCGTGGGAGCTGCTCGCTCTCATCGCCGTGCTGGCCGTCGCGGGTGCCCTCGTCGTCGCCCGCTCGATGGTCGTCAACAAACCAGCAGCGGGTCACCGGGTCGTCTCTCTCGCGAAATAGGCGGCCGCCTTGCGCAGGATCTCCTTCTCCTGGCGCACCTCTGCGAGTTCCTTGCGCAGCCTCACCAGCTCGGCTCGCTCATCTGAGTTGAGCGCTCCCGGCTGCTCGTCGCGTTCGGCCTCATTGATCCAGGCCGCCAACGCGCCATCGGACACGCCCAACGACTCGGCGACCTTGTAGCGGTTGCCCATCTCGTGGACTCCTTCCCCCAGGATCATCTCCCAGGAAGCGGTGTCGCACGTAGCGGGGGAACTCCACTGTCGATGAGGCCGGAGCCTACGAGCCAGCTACTTTGGACGGGCGGCCACAGTCGAGCTCAGGCCGAGAGCAAGGTCACGAACTAGCGTCGGTGACATGAGCGGGCTGATCGACGTCCACGGCCACATCGTGTTGGAAGGCACCCTCGGCGCCGCCGGTCCGGTGTGTGGCCCCGAGCTGGGTGCACACCCCGACGGAACGACGTGGTTCCGCGTCGGCGACTGGCGATTGGAGGGAGTGCCGTACCGCGAGTCGCTCTTCATGCAGGTGCAGATGCGACTCGACGCGATGGACGACGCCGGCATCGGTCTACAGGCTCTGTCGCCCAACCCGCTGACCTATCTGCACTGGATCCCTGCCGCCGACGCCATCGCATACTGCCGCACGCACAACGACGAGCTCGCCGAGGTGGTGCGGGCCCACCCTGATCGCTTCGTCGGGTTCGCCTCGCTGCCCATGCAGGACCTCGACGCCGCCGCGGCCGAACTGGAGCGCGCCACGAAGGACCTCGACCTGGTCGGCGGCTACATCGGAACCGACTTCGGTACCGATCTCGACGATCCCGCCCTCGACACGGTGTGGGAGGCGTGCGTCGAGCTCGACGCGCCGATGTTCCTGCATCCGGCGCCCTCGGGGCTCGACGGTCCGCTCCGAGACCCGAGGATGCGAAAGTACGACCTCGATCTCGTGGTCGAGTTCTCGTATGAGGAGCTCGTTGCCACGTCGATGCTGGTCTTCGGCGGTGTGACCGACCGCCATCCGAACCTCGACGTCTGCGTGTCACACGGGGGTGGTTCCACGATGATGCACCGAGCCAAGCTCCGAACCCTCGCCGAACGCCGGCCATCGGCCCCCGAATGGATCCGCGAGCCCGGCGCGTTCGATGCTGCACTCAACAGCATTTGGTTCGACTGTCATGTCACCGGCGACGCCGAGTTCGAGTTCGCCGTGAGTCAGATCGGGACCGAACGGCTGGTATTCGGCACCAACTTTGGTGGCTGGGACAAGGGAACCGTCGGCCATCTCGGGGACCTGGCCGACACTCTGAACGACAACGCCCGCCGGCTGCTCCGGCTCGACGGCACCCGCTGACGAACCTCGTCGCAGTCAGGGGCGGTCGAAACGCACTCGGGGGTTGCCCTCGGCCCACAGCACCGTGAGGGTTCGCTTCGAGATGCGCCAGCCGCCCGGGGTGCGGACCAGCTCGTCGTCGTAGCGGCCGCCCATCTGATAGAGATCACCTCCGGCGGTGCCGTCGCGGCGAAGCGACGAGATGAAGGTGCAACCGGCCTGGGCGGTGTCACCGTCGACGCGGGCCCAGTGGTTGCCGTTGTGGTGCTGGGACGAGGTGAGCGGATCGAGGGCGATGCGACAGGCGTCCTTCACCTCGGACACCCCGCGAAGTTGCCCGGCATGGCCGTAGTCGGCGGCGACGTCGGGCACGAAGACGTCGTCCAGATCGTCGTACCGTCTCGCGTCGAGGGCCATGGAGTACGTGACCTGCAGATCGTGGATCTGGCGGGTTGCGACGAGCGTCTCGAGGTTCATCAGGTCCGAACCGGTCACTCGTAGGTGACGCCGAGGCCGAGGCCTCCATCGACGGTCATCACGTTCCCCGTCGTCCACTCGGCGCGCACCAAGTACTCGAACGCTTCCGCGATCTCAGCTGCGGTCCCGATCCGCCCGAGTGCGTGCATCGATCCCATCCCGACCAGCCGCGTCGCCTGCTCCTCTGCCGTTCCGAGACCGGCCCGGACGTTGATCTCGGTGAGGACACCGCCCGGCCTGACGCAACTGACCCGGATCCCGTCGCGCCCCAGCTCGGCCGCGAGCACCCCCGTCAAGGCCTCGATCGCGCCCTTGGTAGCCGCATAGGGGGACGCGTCGGGGAACGCCCGCTGCGTGTGGACGGAGCCCACCAACACGACCACCCCGCGCGTGGCCCGCAGATGGTCGAGTGCCTCCCTAATGAGCATCATCCCGCCGACGACGTTGGTGTGAAAGAGATCGAGCAAGCGCTGCTCGTCGAAGTCGGGCACCTCGCAGCGATACATGTTTCCCGCATTCGACAACAGTGCGTCCAACCGGCCGCCACCATGGTCGACAGATAGCGACACCATCTGCTCACGGTCGGCGACGACGGTGACATCTCCCCGAACCCACGTGCAGCGTTCGCCCAGTTCGTCCGCGAGCTGACGTAGTGGGTCGTCCCGTCGGCCGGTGATGGTCACCCTGGCCCCCCGTTCGACAAAGTGACGAGCCGCCCCTTCGCCCAACCCGGAACCACCTCCCGTGATCAGGACGGACATCCCTTCGATCTCACGCATG
>CAYUBX010000387.1:0-4199 GCA_964443165.1 uncultured Acidimicrobiales bacterium | reverse complement strand
GCCGAGCAGATCGCCGAGAGAGCCGAGGTCGAGCCCGCCGCCGAGGTTCATGGCCTGCTCCTGCGCCTCGCCGCCCTTCTGGAGAGCGTCGCGGAACGCCGCGGTCACGAGGTCTTCGAGCATCTCGATGTCGGCGGGATCGACGACCTGTGGGTCGATGGAAACGCCCTTCACATCGCCGCCCGCGGTCATCGTGACGCGGACCACACCACCGCCAGCGACACCCTCGACCACAACCGCGTTGGCCTGTGACTGCGCAGCGAGCAGCTGCTCTTGCATGTCCTGGGCCTGCTTGAGCAGCGCCCCGAGATCAGGCTGTTCGGTCATCGCACCTCCGCCTCACATGCTGCCATCGTTGTCGACGACCAGTGCGCCCGGGAACGCGTCGGTGATGCGATCCACGCTGCTTCGACCGTCCGGTGGCGCATCGCGCAACTCGTCGAGATCGATGGTCTCATCGGGAGCGGCGCCCACACCTGCCGCCGAGGGACCCACCGGGTCACGATCACTCCCTGCGACCAGCCGAAGCTCGATCTCCTGCGACAGGACTCGGGCGAGGGCAACCTCGACCTCGGCACGCAGCTGCTCGCAACGCTCGCGATGGACCTCGTTGGGGAGCTCGAGCACCGCGACCCGACCCTCCGTCCGGAGCAGCTGGGCGGCCTGGAAGCGGGCGCGGGCGCGTGGCGCCAGGACTGCGAGGACGTCGGCCCATCGCTCTTCGATGAGCGCGAACGACATGTCGTCGGCGTGGGGTACCGCGGCGACGGGCGGAGATTCGGGGGCGGGAGGCTCCTCGACCGTCTCGATGCTCGGAGGGTTGGGCGCAGGCTGCTCAGACGCCGCTTCGGGCTGCGGGTCAGCCGCGCTCTCGAGTGGCGGAGGCGCCGTCTCCACGCCAGGGCCGGCCGACGCACGCGGAGGTGGCGGGGGAGGCGGAGGTGGAACAGCGCCGGCTTCGGGAGCATCGTTGGCCGGGACCGCCGGGGCTGACGGCGGGCTTTCGCCTCGGACCTCGGCCAGCGCGGCACGAGCAGCCTGTGCTCCCGAGGGGCGAGATCCGCTCGGCGGTGAAGGTGCTGACGATGGCTGCTCGGGCTCCGTGTCCTTCATCGCCGCGACGGCCGACGCGATCTCCGAGCTGCCGGGCAACTCGACGCGCTGGTCGCCTCCCAGAGGGGCCGACGCTGCCGCGCCACCTCCCTGCTCCAACGCCTCGAGACGCCGCAGGATGTCGGTGAGATCCGCACTGGGTCCAGCCGACCCGGCCGCGCTCGCCGGCTGATCGGCGAAGAGCCGCACGAGAGCCACCTCGAAGGTCAGGCGAGGATCGGGGGCCTGGCGCATGTCCACGAGCGAAGAGCCGATCAGCTCGAGCGCCTTCACGTTGAGCGGGCGACCGATCTCCCCGGCCAGCTGCCCGAGGGCCTGGATGTCGGCGGGTGGAAGTTGCCCGGGGTCGACATCGGCCGCGACCAGGAACATGTCGCGCAGCCGGCGTGCTGTTCGCTCGGCTAGATCTCGGGCGTCGACACCCGAGGCGACCGCGGAGGAAACCGCCGCCAGACATCGGGCGACGTCACGGGCGGCGAGCCCGCTCAAGAGCTCGTCGACCGACACCCTGTCGTCGGGAATGCCACCCGCCGCGACCACCTGGTCGAGCGCCGACAGCGTGTCGCGCGCCGAACCCGCGCCACGGGCCACGACGTAGTCGACGATCTCGTCGGTCAGCTCGAGCTCGGCACGCTCCGCGATGGTGCGGACGTGAGCGGCCAGTTCGTCGGCTCCGATCAGCCCGAGTTCCACGTGCTGGGTGCGGCTGCGAATGGTGGGCAGCACCTTCTGGGGGTCGGTCGTCGCGAGGATGAACACGACGTGACCCGGCGGCTCCTCGAGGGTCTTCAGGAGAGCATTGGACGCAGCCGTTGACAGCATGTGGACCTCGTCGAGGAGGTACACCTTGCGTCGACCGGGGCTCGCCAGCGCCGCGTTGGCGGTGAGCTCGCGGACGTTCTCGACCCGGTTGTTGGACGCAGCATCGAGCTCGACGAGATCCATCGAGGCGCCGACCTCGATCGATGTGCACGACGCACACTCACCACACGGCTCGGCGTCGGGCCCGAGGTTCTCGCAGTTGAGGGCCTTGGCGAGGATCCGAGCCGTCGAGGTCTTGCCCGTGCCCCGCGGGCCGCTCAGGAGGTAGGCGTGACCCACCCGGTCGTCGGCCACCGCGTTCTTCAGCGCGCTCACCAGGTGCGACTGACCGATGACCTCGTCGAACCGCTGCGGTCGAAAGCGTCGGTAGAGCGACTGGAAGACCATGAGAAGGCTGAGCCTACCGGTGTGATCCCACCGCCTGAGGCCTGTAGCCTGAACCCGGATCGTCGTCCGACGTGGCGGCCGGGTCCTGTGCAACAGCGGCCCGTGAACCGAGTCAGGGCCGGGAGGCAGCAGCTCTCAGCGGAGCCCGCCGTGTGCCGCAGATCGCCTGGCCGCCTCGTGGGACGACGATTCGGAGAGTTGCCAGAGTGGACGAATGGGCTCGCTTGGAAAGCGTGTGAGGTCTAACCGGCCTCCGTGGGTTCGAATCCCACACTCTCCGCGCATCTGCACGTCGTACCGAGCGTCACTGCAGAAGAGCGGTTCCGCAGTTGTCACAGAACCGAGCCGTCTCCGCGTGCGCCGTCGAACCGCAGCTGGTGCAGGCGTGCTCACGGGGACGGCGTTCGGCCACGACCTCCGCTGACACGATGCCGGTGGGGACCGCAATCACGCTGTAGCCGGTGATCATCAGCATCGCAGCGAGGACCTGCCCCAGGGTGGTCGATGGCGCGATGTCGCCGAACCCCACCGTGCTCATCGTCACGATCGACCAGTAGACCCCCCGGAACATCGAGTCGTAACCGTGCTCAGGCCCTTCGATCAGATACATCGTGGAGCCGACGACCACGTTGATGAGGAGCACCGCGATCAAGAAGATCGTGATCTTGCGTGCGCTGGCTCGGATGGCACGAACGAGGTAGTTCTCCTCGCTGACGAATTGCGCCAGCTTGAGAATCCTGAACACACGGAGAAGGCGTAGCGAGCGGATCACCAGCAGCGACTGAGCTCCAGGCAAGACCAGGCTCAGATACACCGGCAGGATCGACATCAGGTCGACGACGCCGAAGAAGCTGCGGGCGTAGCGCCACCGGTGATCGACGGTGGCGAGCCTCGCCGCGTACTCGAGCGTGAAGATGACGGTGACGATCCACTCGAGGGTGACGAGCGTGGTCTTGTTGCTGGATTCGATGTCTTCGACCGTCTCCAGCATCACCAGGAAAACGCTGAACACGATGAGGACGAGCAACACGAGGTCGAATGTGCGGGACTCGCGCGTGTCGTGATCAAAGATGACGTGGCGGACCCGCTCCCGCCAACCCGAACTCGCCTGCACGCTACGCAGCGTAGGTCGATCCTCAGAGCCCGAAGGCCGACACCACACGCGCCTCGAAGACGAACACCTTCCGGTTGTCCGGGAGGTCGGGTCCACCCCAGAGCCGGTCGATGTCGGGGGTGTACTTCTCCCTGAACCGCTGGCCCCACTCGAGCCGCTCGTCGCCGTCGACGAACCGGGCGTCGCCCGCGACGACGACACCGTGGATCGCGCCCCTCCCGCCACCTTCGGCAACGACGCTGACACGGCCGTCGCGCTCGAGGTGACGGATCTTCGCGAGCCCATCGACGCTCACCATGGCGACACGAGTCTCGTCGTGGACGAACCACATCGGCGTCGCGAGCGGAGCTCCGCTCGCAGTGAGCAGTGCAAGCACCACGACGTCGGTCTCCGCAAGACACCGCTGGACCGCCGGATCACTGAACTGTGTGGCCATGTGCGAACGCTACTCACGACACCGCCAACCGGCTGGTGACCTAGCGTTCGTCCATGGGAGAGGGACAGCCGGTCATCATCGAAGCGGCGATCAACGGGGCGCGCCGCCAGGAACAGAACCCGCACGTGCCGCGGACCCCGGAGGAGGTCGTCTCCGACACGTTCGCCAGCCTCGATGCCGGCGCGTCGATCATCCACGCGCACAACAGGAGCTTTCGGCTCGTCGGGCAGGACGCGGTCGACAACTACGTCGCGGCATGGCGGACCATCCTCGACGAGCGCCCGGACACCCTCTGGTACCCGACCGGCGTTCTGGCTGACACCACCG
>CAYUBX010000386.1:0-4203 GCA_964443165.1 uncultured Acidimicrobiales bacterium | reverse complement strand
AATGCAGCACACCGGAGTTGCGGCCGGTCTGGTGTTGGGCGGGCCCGCTCTCGCGCTCGAGGACCACCACTGAGTGGTCGGGATGGTCTTGGAGGTACCGCCGCGCCGTGGCCAGCCCGATGATTCCGGCTCCGATCACCGCCAGGTCAGCATGCGCCGACGCCATCTCAGGCGCCACGTTTGGACAGGAGGATCTGCCGCGCGGCCGAGAGCTCACGGATACGATCACTCGCCGACACGACCTCTCCGCCGTGGTCGGGATGCGCAGCGCGGAGCAACCGGCGGAACTGCCGCTGGACGGAGCGACGGTCGGATGTGTCCCCTTCGAGCTGCAGGATGTCGAGGGCCCAGGCCGTCGGATCCAAGTCCATCGTGCGGGCCCAGGCCAGGTCGGGCGCCCGGCCGGTCAGGTAGTTGACGAGGTCAGGCGTGTTGCCGCCCCGCCAGTTGGTGGCTGATCGCAGGAGGGTGAAGAGCGACCGCCGAACAGCCGGGGGCTCGACGGCGGCGCGGTAGAGCGCGCCCAACAGCTGCGGCTCGGGCGACGCAGAGGGTTCGAGATCGAAGCTCAGCTCCCGATTGTCCGTTCCCACGAGTCGGTGAGTCGTCGACGTCAGGCCGACCCGATCCTGCTGCAACCGATGGCGCAGGCGGGGCTGCGGCATGCGACCGCCGAACTCGAGCCCCGTCATGAGCTCGGAGAGATCCGGGCGCAGATCCTCGTCGAGCCGCTCGTGGTGCACCGCCACGATGGCGCCCAGAAGCAGACCGCCGAATCCCGGCGCGGGGTCCATGGGCAGCCGGCTGTCACCCAGCGCCACGCGGCGGGTGGGCGCCACTGGCCGGGTGTGCCACACGTCGAACTCGGCCAGGATCATCAGCGCAAAGGTACCCACTCGGACAACGCTGAAACCGTATCAGCGAGCGTCGACAGGACGTTCGTCGGGTGACACGGCGTCACCATCACCGCGATCACCGAAAGCTAGGGTCACCGATCATGGCTGATAGCAGACAGGTCCCGGACCGCAACCTCTCACTCGAGATCGTCCGTACCACCGAGGCGGCCGCACTGGCGGCGGCCCGCTGGATGGGACGTGGCGACAAGGAGGGCGCCGACGGAGCCGCCGTCGACGCCATGCGCATCATTCTCGGCTCCGTTCCGATGGACGGCATCGTCGTCATCGGCGAGGGCGAGAAGGACGAAGCGCCGATGCTCTACAACGGCGAGAAGATCGGCGACGGAACGGGCGCCCCGACCGACATCGCCGTGGACCCCATCGACGGCACGACGCTCACCTCGCTCGGGCGCGGCAACGCCATCTCGGTGATCGCAGTGGCCCCGCGCGGAACCATGTACGACCCGGGACCGTGTGTGTACATGGAGAAGATCGCGGTGGGCCCCGATGCCGCCGACGTCATCGACATCAACAAGTCGCCGACCGACAACCTCTACGCGGTCGCCGAGGCCCTCGGCCGCGGCGTGCGTGACCTCACGGCGGTCATTCTCGACCGCGACCGCCACGCCGATCTCATCAGCGAGGTCCGCCAGACAGGCGCGCGGATCCGGCTGATTCCCGACGGTGACGTCGCGGGTGCGATCGCCACCGCTGTGCCCGACGGAGCAGACATTCTCTTCGGGGTCGGGGGCACCCCCGAAGGGGTCATCTCCGCCGCGGCGCTCAAGTGCATGGGCGGGGAGATGCAGGGCAAGCTCTGGCCCCGCAACGACCGCGAACGCAAGGCCGCCGTCGACGCCGGCTACGACCTCGACGCCGTGCTCACCATCGACGACCTGGTGCACTCCGACGACGTCTTCTTCGCCGCCACAGGCATCACCGACGGCGAGCTGCTGAAGGGCGTCCATTTCGGCAAGGACGGTGCGATCACCGATTCGCTCGTGATGCGCTCCAAGACCGGAACCGTTCGCCGAGTCAACGCCACCCACCACCTCGACAAGCTAAGTGCCTTCGCCTCGGTAGATTTCTCCTGATGTCAGTCGAACTCGAGGAAGGCGTCGAGCAACAGCTCGACTTCGACAAGGTGGCGAAGATCGGGCGCGATGGCCACCAGGTCGTCCCGGTGGTCTTGCAGGAGGTCGACACGGGCGAGGTGCTGTTCATCGGCTACGCCAACGAGGAGGCCTTCCGGCTCACCCTCGAGCGGCGGAGCGCCGTCCTGTACTCGACCTCACGCAACGAGATCTGGCACAAGGGCGCTACCTCTGGCGACACGTTGGCGCTGGTCGACGTCCGCGTCAACTGCGAGCAGAACAGCCTGTTGTACCGGGTGCGCAGGGATGGCGGTGGTGCGTGCCACACCCGCGACGAGGCGGGGAACACGCGCACCGGCTGTTACTACCGGGTGGTCACCGACGCCGAGACCCTGGACTTCGTCTAGCCCCGCGGAGTGGTCGGCGATGAGGAGGTCGAGCTACGCGGCGTCGGCGACGGCGATGCGAACCTCGGCCCACTTGAGGGCCTGAGCGGCTGCGTCGTCGTCTTCGTCAGCGGCCACGGCTGCCTGAGCAGCCTCGAGATCGGCCCGCGCCTCGGCGACGTCGATCTGATCGGCGGTGACCGCCTGGTCGGACAGCAGCGTGACGACGCTGTTGCTGACCTCGACGAACCCGCCGGCGGCGGCGAGGGTGATCACGCCCTCCGGGGTCCAGATCTGGACCTGGCCGACGTCGAGCGCACCGATGAACGCAGCATGCCCTTCGAGGAAGGCGATCTCGCCCTCGGTCGTGCGGGTGACCACCTGGGTGGCCTCACCGCTGAACATGACCGCCTCGGGCGACACCAGTTCGACCTGCATCTGGATCAGTCCTGCTCGAACTCGCGGGCCTTGGCCATCGCGGATTCGGCGCTGCCGACGTTGAGGAAGGCCTGCTCGGGCAGATCGTCGAGATCGCCGTTGCAGAGCATCTCGAAGGACTCGATGGTCTCGTCGATCGGGACGAAGATGCCAGGCAGACCGGTGAACACCTCGGCCACGAAGAACGGCTGGCTCAAGAAGCGCTGGATCTTGCGGGCCCGGTCGACGGTGATGCGGTCCTCTTCGGACAGCTCGTCGAGACCGAGGATGGCGATGATGTCCTGCAGCTCCTTGTAGCGCTGGAGGATCTCCTGCACCCGGCGGGCCACGTTGTAGTGGCGGTCGCCGACGACCTCGGGCTGGAGGATCGTCGAGGTGGAGGCCAGCGGATCCACGGCCGGGTAGATGCCGAGCGAGGCGATCTGGCGGCTGAGCTCCGTGGTGGCGTCCAGGTGGGTGAAGGTGGTGAACGGCGCCGGGTCGGTGTAGTCGTCGGCAGGCACGTACACGGCCTGCAGCGAGGTGATCGAGTGACCCGAGGTCGAGGTGATGCGCTCCTGCAGCTCGCCCATCTCGTCGGCGAGATTGGGCTGGTAGCCCACAGCGGACGGCATACGACCGAGCAGTGTGGACACCTCGGAGCCGGCCTGCACGAAGCGGAAGATGTTGTCGACGAAGAGCAACACCTCCTGGCCCTGCACGTCGCGGAAGTACTCGGCCATGGTCAGGGCGGACAGCGCCACACGCAGGCGCACGCCCGGCGGCTCATCCATCTGACCGAAGACGAGAGCGGTCTTCTCGAGCACGCCCGACTCTTCCATCTCGAGGTAGAGGTCGGTGCCCTCACGGGTGCGCTCACCCACGCCAGCGAAGACCGACACGCCGCCGTGCTGGGAAGCCACCCGGTTGATCATCTCGGTGATAAGCACCGTCTTGCCGACGCCGGCGCCCCCGAACAGACCGATCTTGCCGCCCTCCACGTAGGGCTCGAGCAGGTCAATCACCTTGATGCCCGACTCGAACATCTGGGCCTTGGGCTCGAGCGTGTGGAAGTCCGGGGCAGGCCGGTGGATCTCCCAGCGGTCGGGGACCGCGCCGATGTCGTCGGTGTCGAGCGGCTCGCCCAACACGTTGAAGATGTGACCGAGCACCGCGTCGCCGACCGGAACGGAGATACCGCGGCCGGTGTTGCGAACAGCGACGCCACGGGTGAGGCCGTCGGTGGCCTTCATCGAGACGATGCGGACGCGGTTGTCGCCGATCTGCTGGGCGATCTCGCCGGTGATCACCACATCGTTGCCCTCGAGCTGCACGGTCATCTCGACGGCCGTGGTGGTCTCGGGGTTGGCGCCCGCGGGGCACTCGGCATCGATCACCGGTCCGGCGGTG
>CAYUBX010000385.1:0-4210 GCA_964443165.1 uncultured Acidimicrobiales bacterium | reverse complement strand
CGTCGAACGTCGGGCTCGTCGGTTCGCCGGGGCTCGCTGGCTACTGCGCGTCGAAGAGCGCTGTCGTCGGCCTCACTCGTGCCATGGCCCTCGATCACGCGGACGAGGGGATCCGAGTCAACGCCGTCTGCCCTGGAGCTGTCGACACTCCGATGCTGGCGAGCGGACGAGACGTGGCTCCGATGACCCAGGAGGAGGCCGTCTTGATGAACGAGGGGTCGATCCCGCAGGGTCGCGTCGCGACTGCGGCCGAGGTCGCTGAGCTCGTCGCGTTTCTTGCCGCAGACACGGGACAACACATCACCGGGACCGCGCTCCCCATCGACGGCGGGTATACGGCGCAATGAGCGACCGACTGTCGGGTCGGGTGGCGCTCGTCACCGGAGGCGCGCAGGGAATCGGGCGAGCCATCGCCGATCGGCTGGACGCTGCGGGGGCCACCGTCGTCGTCGGAGACCTTCGCGCCGTCGACTCCACGCGCCTCGATGCGGTCACGCTCGACGTGACCGACGAGGGGTCGATCGCTGCCGTCGTCGACACGATCGAGGATCGCCACGGCCGGCTGGACATCGTGGTGAACAACGCCGGGATCATGTTCGAGGAGACGCTCGAGACGCAGACGCTCGACCAGTGGGACCAGATGATGGCCGTCAACCTTCGCGGTCCGTTTCTCGTGACGCGAGCCGCGTTGCCCCTGCTTCGCGAGCGCGGCGGCTCGGTGATCAACATCGGGTCGATCGAAGGGTTCGCCGCCAACCCGGGCCATACCGCGTACTCGGCATCCAAGGGCGGCGTGCATGGCCTCACCGTCGCACTCGCTGTCGATCTCGGTCCCGATGGTGTGCGCTGTAATGCGATCGCCCCGGGTTGGATCGACACGGAGCTCAACGCGCACTACTTGGATCGGCACCCACGCCGCGAGGAAGCGGTCGCCGCGCTTGCCCGCCTGCATCCGGTCGGGCACATCGGCTCTCCAGGCGACGTCGGCGACGTGGCGGTGTGGCTCGCGTCCGACGAGTCTCGCTTCGTCACGGGGCAGGTGATCACGGTCGACGGTGGCCGGACCGCCCGCCCGAGCCTCCCCGAAGCGCTCGAGCAGTAGGGGAGCGGGCGGCGAGAAGGGCGACGATGACGCACAGCCCGGCGACGGCGGCGCTGGCGAGGGCGGTGAGGGAGAAGGCTTCCTCATAGCCGCGGGAGGGCTCGAGGGTGTCGAACAGCGCACTCGAGCCGGCGACGCCCACAACGATGCCGGCGGTTCGGGTCAGGAGCGCCAGGCCGCTGGCGACCCCCTGGCGCTCCGGAGGCAGGGCCGACATGACCAGCGCCATGTTGGGGGAGGCGAAGAGGCCCAGCCCGACCCCGATGAGCGCCAGCGCTGCGGCCGCGATCCAGGCGGAGGAGTCGGTGTCGAGTGAGGCCAACAGCAGCAGTCCGATGCCCTCGACGACCAGGCCGGCGACCACAGGTCGGTCCGGCCGACTTCGATCGCTCCATCTCCCCGCGAACGGTGCTGTGACCGCCATGGCCGCAGGCGACGCGGCGAGAACGAGGCCTCCTTCGAAAACGCTCAAGCCGATCTCATCGACGAGAAGGGAGGGGAGAAGGAGCCACGCCACGAACATGGCGGCGTTGGAGGCCGTGTTGAGCCCGTTGGCCGCGGCGAACCCGAAGTTGCGGAACAGGCTCAGATCGAGGATCGGGGTCGCCGTCGACTGTTCGTGTCGGCGATACGCGACGGCGATCGCCACCGTGAAGACCACGGTCGTCCACAGCAGCGGCGACTGCCACCCCAGCTCCCGTCCGGAGTTGATCACCAGGAGGCCGCCGGCGAGCGCGAGTGCGGTGAGCACGGCACCGCGTACATCGTTGCCTGTGCCTGCCGCTTCGCCCGTGCCCGATCGCCGCACCGACAACCCCAGCGCGAGCAGGCCGAGCGACACGGGGACGCGGAACCAGAAGACGGCGGGCCACCCGGCCAGGTCGACGAGCGGAGCGCCGATCACGGGACCCATCGCGGCGCCGACTCCTGCGGACAGCTGGAAAACGCTGATTGCGCGGGCTCGGTCGCCATCGCCGGATGCCAACGAAGCGAGCGCGGGCCCGGCGGCCATCACGGCTGCTGTGGTGACGCCTTGCAGCACGCGTGCTGCGATGAAGAGCCCGAACGTGGGTGCCGTCGCGCAGCAGATCATCGCCACGACCGAGCCCGCGGCACCGAACGCCATGGTGCGCTGGTGCCCGAGGCGGTCCCCGAGCTGCCCGGTGGCGAGCAGCAGGCCGCCGTACGTGAGCACGAAGCTCACCACCACCCACTGGAGTTGCCCGACCTCGATCCCGAAGTCGTCGACGAGGTCGGGGAAGGCGATGTTGAGCGAGGTGTCGAGCGACCCGAACGCGCCGGCGCCCGCCGCGAGGATCAGGCCGCGGTCGACCCTCACCCGGCGGATGCGTGGAGCGCCGGGGTTCGCAGATGCCAGTCCGTGAGCTGCTGGTAACGATGCCCGATCGACAGCACGACATCGTCGGCGAAGGGACGCCCGATGATCTGCAGCCCACAGGGCAGACCGTCCTCATCGAAGCCCATCGGAACCGAGAGGGCCGGGAAGCCGGTGGCGTTCCACGCTGGCGTGTGCATGGCCGCCATCGACACCGCTCGCGGGTCCGCGCCTGTGAAGGGTGTTGCCGCGTATCCGGTGGTCGGGCTCACGAGCACGTCCACGCCGGCGGCATTCATCGCGTCGAGTGTCGCGGTGCGAGCGATCTGACGCACCCGTTCGACCTGGATCAGGTCGCCCGCCGAGATCAGGGCACCTTGCACGATGGTGAGGCGGGTCGGACGGCCGTAGTCGAGCCAACGTTCCTGCAGCTGCTTGCGGTGCCAGGCGAATGCCTCGGCCTGCAGTGCGAGGAACGTCCCCTCGGCGAGCCGGTCGTAGTGCGGCACCTCGAAGGGAGCGGGGTCAGCGCCATCGGCCGCGAGAGCAGCGACGGCATCGTCGAAGACGGCGAGCATCGCCTCGGATGCGCTGTCGGCGATGGACTGGTTGGACAACACGCCGACGCGCGGCGCGTCGGGGGCTGCGTCGAGCCGCTCGACATAGTTCACGGACGACCGTTCGACGGTGGTGCGGTCGCTCGGATCCGCCCCTGCCATGACGGTGAGCATCGCAGCGCAGTCCCACACCGAACGCGCCATCGGGCCGATGTGGTCGTAGCTCATGCCGAGCGGTACGCACCCGCTCTTCGGAACGAGTCCGAAGGTCTGCTTATGGCCGCTGATCCCGCAGTAGGCGGCGGGAAGGCGAACGCTGCCGCCGGTGTCTGTGCCCAGCCCGCCCAAGAACTGCCCGCTCGCCACCCCGTTGGCGGTTCCCGAACTCGACCCGCCCGTCCAACGCTCCGGGTTCCACGGGTTTCGCGGGATCGGGAATGGCTTGTCGAAGTCCGGGCGCCCAATCGCGTACTCCATCGTCGTGGTCTTGCCCGTCACGACGACGCCCGCCTCGCGCAGTCGTGTCATCAGCGGACCGTCACCCTGGTCACCCCACGCCGGATCCTGCACGAGCGACTGCGCTGTGGTGGGCCCTTCGTCCGTGGCGATGATGTCCTTGACCCCGAATGGGATGCCGTGGAGCGGGCCGCGGTCGGTTCCGGAGGCGAGCTCCGCATCGGCGGCGCGTGCGGCGGCCAGGGCCTGCTCGTCGAAGCGCAGGAGGTATGTGCCGAGTTGCTCGTCGAACCGGTCCGACGCGGCGAGTGCATCCGCCGTCAGTTGTTCGCTGGTGGTCTCGCCCGCTCGAAGCGCGGCGCCCGCTGTCTCGATCGTCCAGCCGGTCATGAGCCCGCCCCCTGGTCGGCACGAAACACAGCGGCAGGAACCTCGTCGCCTGTCTCGACTTCGTACATGCGCTCCACCCGGCGCCTGGCGACGCCGAGCACTCGTACCAGCGACGCCAGGTCCCCGTCTGGGGCGTCGATCCTCGCTGCCGCGAGCAGTCGCTTGGCGTCCTCGTAGGTGTCCTCTGCCATGGTTCCCCCTCGGGCCGGAGGCTAGTGGCGTGCCGGCCGCGACGGTTCGGGCATTCGGGACGCGCTACAAAGTCGCCCGTGACCGAGAGCTACTTCCACCGCCGGGGCGAGTCCTTCGAGGCGCGCGACATCGCTGCTGGGCCGTGGTCGCCCGACATGCTGCACGGCCGGCTGCTCG
>CAYUBX010000384.1:0-4228 GCA_964443165.1 uncultured Acidimicrobiales bacterium | reverse complement strand
CGAGAGTGCATGAGACGTCGTCACCGAGTCACTGCTGATCTCCGGCTACGAGCGTTGACGGCGGTCCCGGGGGACCACCCCACGCGAGGCCGCAGCTGCTCACGAGAACCGGCATCATCGGGCGACGTCGATGACTGCGTCGCACGGTTCAGTGCAGCTGACACCGAGCGGGGCTGAGAGCTGGTGCACGACGATGGCCGGGTGGCCGCCGAGATCGCGCCTCCGTCGGGGACGGTGACGTTCCTGTTCACTGATGTCGAGAGTTCTACCGAGCGCTGGCAGGCGGATCAGTCCGCAATGGCGGAGGCGCTGGCGTCACACGACGCAGCTCTCGCTGAGCTCTTTGAACTGCATCGAGGCAATGTGTTCAAGCACACGGGTGATGGGATCTGTGCGGCGTTCGCATCGCCGCATCCATGCGCTGAACACCGAACGACGCAAACTCCCCGAGACCTACTACGCCGACGACGAACGTCCGCGAGCGCCACGTACGCGAGGGTTTGAAATACGAACGATTGGTGGAGCTGACGGGACTCGAACCCGTGACCCCCTGCTTGCAAAGCAGGTGCTCTAGCCAGCTGAGCTACAGCCCCAGACGGCCGACAATCGTACAGGTCCGCTGGCTCAGCTCCGAGCTCGGTAGAGATCGCGCAGCAGGGCGACTTCAGCGGAATAGAGGACGAACTCGTGGGCCGAGCGATCCGCGAAGGGTGCCCACGACCCTCCCAGCGTCTGCCAGAGAGCATCGCTCGACGGAGCACCATCACCTCGCGGAGGTTCACCCAGGCCGCCTCGAGGCCGGCAACTGGGGCGCTGCCTCGAGATCCTGGTTCGAACGCTTGCTCGGTCGGCACGCGCCGCGTCCAGGGGGCATGATGCACCTACACCGCACCCGTCCACGACCACGGTGCCGCCAAGGGAGATCCCGATGAACATGCCCGCCGTCTCGCTCGCCGCGGTGCGCGGCAGGCGCCAGCAGACCCTCGACGTGGCCGTCGAGGCCGAGCGCCGCGGTTTCACCGGCATCTACTGCCCCTCGATGGGTGACTGCGTCGCGCTGTGTCAGGCCATCGCCCAGGTCACCAACAAGATCGAGTTCGGCACCTCGGTGCAGCCCATCCACGAGATCTCCAACGGTCGGTTCCGGCTCGGGATCGGCGTCACCCACGGGCCCGTCCACCAGCGTCTCGGCATCACGCCGGGTAAGCCACTGGCCGACATCCGGGAGTACGTACAGGCGATGCAGGCCGCCAGCGAGATGCACGGCGAGTTGCCGCCCATCATCCTCGCGACGCTGCGCCGCAAGATGGTCGAACTCAGCGTCGAGATCGGCGCCGGGGCCGTGTGGGCGAACGCCAGCCGCAACGACTTCGACAACTCGGTCTCCGACATTCCGGCCGATATCCAGAACAGCGAGTTCTTCATCGGCAACATGATTCCGACCGTGATCGACGCCGACCGTGAGGCCGGTGCCGCCCGCAACCGCAAGACCCTCCAGGGCTACGTCAGCCTTCCCAACTACCGGAACTACTGGAAGCAGGCCGGATACGTCGAGGAGATGGAAGCGGTCGAGGCGGCCATCGACGCGGGAGATCGCGACGGCATCATGACCGCGATGTCCGACGAGTGGCTCTCCAACGCCACGCTCTACGGCTCGGTGGATCAGGTTCGCGAGGGCGTCGAGGAGTGGTTCGACAAAGGCTGCAAGACGCCGATCCTCGTTCCCTCGAGCACCGGAGGCGGCCAGATGCACGCCATCCAGGAAGTGTTCGACGCCTTCAGCTGAGACCGCTGGCAGGGAGTCTCCTCGCGTCTGGTCATCGACCACATCGTGGGAGCACCGCGTGATCAAGGAATTCAAGGTGTTCATCGACCGGGGCGACTGACCCGCGGGTACGTTTCGGTGATGCTCTCCCTCGACGAGCTTCTTTCTGCCGCAGCTCGTCTCGAGGGCGTCGCCCATCGGACACCCGTCCTGACCTCTCGGCTGCTCGACGAGCTCGTTGGCGCGCAGGTCTTCCTGAAAGCCGAGAACCTCCAGGCCACCGGATCGTTCAAGATCCGTGGCGCCTACAACGCGATCGCCTCCCTCGACCCGGAGCAACGGCGTCGCGGCGTCGTCGCGTTCTCGTCGGGCAACCACGCACAGGCAGTGGCGCGCGCCGCGCAGCTGCACGATGTCCCCGCGGTGCTGATCATGCCGTCCGATGCGCCCGCCTCGAAGCGAGCCGCGGCGGCCGGATACGGAGCGGAGATCATCAGCTACGACAGGGCCACCGGCGATCGTGAAGCGATCGCACGATCGGTCGCCGACCAACGGCAGCTTCCGCTGATCCCTCCGTTCGATCACCCCGATGTCATCGCCGGGCAGTCGACGGTGGGTCAGGAGTTTGTCGATCAGGTCCCCGACCTCGACCTCCTGATCGTGTGCGTCGGTGGCGGCGGACTCATCTCGGGCTGCGCGCTCGCCGTCCACCACCTGTCACCGGCGACCCGTGTGATCGGGGTCGAGCCGACGACCGGCAACGACGTCCAGATGAGCCTCCGCGCGGGCCACATCGTGTCCATCGGCGTCCCGAACACGATCGCTGACGGCCAGCAGACGACCTCCCCTGGCCGACACACCTTCGAGGTGATCAGTCGCCACGTCGACGACATCGTCACCGTCACCGACGACGAGATCCTCACCGCGATGGACCACCTCTTCCGCTTCCAGCGTCAGGTGGTCGAGCCCAGCGGGGCCTCCGCGCTCGCGGCGCTTCTCGCTGGCTCAGTGCCCAACGTGTCGGGCCGGCGCGTCGGGGTGACCCTCTCAGGTGGCAACATCGATCCCTCCCGCTTCATCGAGTTGATGGGCGGCAGGTGACGAGGAGCGATCAATGGCGACCCACGAGCCGTTTCGAATCGAGACCCCGGACGAGGCGATCGACGACCTGCACGAACGTCTCGACCGAACCCGCTTCTCGCAGCAGATCGAGGGAGTCGGCTGGGACCTCGGGACGGAGCTGGGTGCCCTCGAGCACCTCTGTCGGTACTGGCGATACGAGTTCGACTGGCGGACCCACGAAGCACGCCTCAACGACTGGCCGCAGTTCGTCACCCAGATCGACGGCGAGCAGCTTCACTTCGCCCACATCCGCTCCGCCGAGCCGGACGCGATGCCGCTGGTGATCACACACGGGTGGCCGGGGTCGATCAGTGAGTTCCTCGATGTCGTGGGACCGCTCACCGATCCCGTGGCGAACGGCGGGCGCGCCGAGGATGCCTTCCACGTGGTGTTGCCGTCGATCCCAGGTTTCGGATTCTCCGGACCGACCCTCTCGCGGGGAAACGACCCCGTCCGCATCGCTGGCATGATCGCCACGCTCATGAGCGAGCTCGGATACGAGCGGTACATCGCCCAGGGCGGCGACTGGGGGGCGATCATCACCACGGAGATGGGTCGCCTCGACACAGAGCACCTCGCTGGAATCCACATCAACATGCCGGTCGCCGCACCACTCGATGGTCAAGAGCCGACCGCGCGGGAGAAAGACGCGCTGGCGGCCGCTGCCTACTACCGGGACGTCGACTCGGGCTATGCGCAGATCCAGGGGACCAAGCCCCAGACGATCGGCTACGCACTCGACGACAGCCCCGCTGGCCTCGCGGCCTGGATTCTGGAGAAGTTCCGCCAGTGGAGCGACTGCGGCGGAGACGTCTACCGGAGCTACACAGAAGACCAGCTCCTCACCAACATCTCGCTGTACTGGTTCACCCGGACCGCAGGCTCATCGGCTCGGATCTACTACGAGCGTCGAAACTCCACTCCACCGACCCAGCGGGTCGAAGTACCCACCGGGGTGGCCCGATTCCCGACGGAGATCTTCCGTCCCTCGCGCCGCTGGTGCGAGGCGGTCTACGACGTCGCCCGCTGGACCGAGTTCGGGCGTGGAGGACACTTCGCCGCGATGGAGGTGCCCCATCTGCTCGTCGGCGACATCCGCGCCTTTGCGGCGCAGCTGCGAGAGCCGTGACCGGCGATCTCCGGGTCCGCGACGACTTCGTGATTCCTGACGAAGAGCTCGAGTGGCGCTTCACCACCTCGAGCGGGCCAGGAGGCCAACACGCCAATCGTTCGAACACTCGCGCGGAGGTCCGCTGGGCGCCCGGGGGCTCCCGAGCCGGCACCGACGGCCAGCGCCGCCGCATCGTGGAGCGGCTCGGCGAGCTCGTCATCGTGCAGGTC
>CAYUBX010000383.1:0-4231 GCA_964443165.1 uncultured Acidimicrobiales bacterium | reverse complement strand
AGGCCGCCGAGGTCGACAAGGTCAAGCGCTCGGAGTCGGGCATGATCGTCGACCCGGTCACTCTGCCCCCACAGGCGCTTCTGTCCGACGCCGAAACGCTCATGGCGCGCTTCAAGATCAGCGGCGTCCCGATCACCGACGATTCGGGCACCCTCGTCGGGATCCTGACCAACAGGGATCTGCGGTTCGAGACCGACTACTCGCGCCCGATCCACGAGGTGATGACCAAAGAGAGCCTCGTCACCGCGCCGGTGGGCACCACGCTCGAAGAGGCGCAGGTCGTTCTCGGCAAGTACCGAATCGAGAAACTGCCGATCGTCGACGGCGACGGTCGTCTCGTGGGTCTCATCACCGTGAAGGACATCGAGAAGCGGATCCGGTACCCCAACTCCGCCAAGGACGACAAGGGCCGCCTCCTCGTTGCCGCCGCGGTCGGCGTCGGTGGGGACGTGGAGGAACGGGTCGCCGGTCTGGTCGAGCGCGACATCGACGTGGTCGTGGTCGATACAGCGCATGGTCACTCTCGCGATGTGGTCGACACGGTCGCCAAGGTCAAGGCCAACCACGGCGTCGAGGTCATCGCGGGCAACGTGGCCACCGCCGAGGCGACGCTCGCGCTGATCGACGCTGGCGCCGACGCGGTCAAGGTCGGCATCGGGCCCGGTTCGATCTGCACCACGCGAGTGGTGGCGGGCGTCGGGGTCCCGCAGATCACCGCGGTGTACGAGTGCGCTGCTGCGGCAGCCCCCTACGACGTGCCGGTGATCGCCGATGGCGGCATGCAGTTCTCGGGCGACCTCGCCAAGGCCATCGCGGCCGGGGCCGACTGCGCCATGGTCGGGAGCCTGCTCGCAGGCGTGGACGAATCTCCGGGCGAGGTCGTGCTCTATCAGGGTGAGCGCTTCAAGGAGTATCGAGGCATGGGGTCGATCGGCGCGATGAAGGGGCGGTCGTTCTCGAAGGACCGCTACTTCCAGGACCTCCGCGACGAGGACGCGCTGGTTCCGGAGGGGATCGAGGGGCGGGTCGCATACAAGGGCCCGCTGTCCAACGTGCTTCATCAGCTCACCGGTGGGCTGCGCCAGGCCATGGGCTACTGCGGTGCGCCGACGATCGCCGACATGCGGACCCGCACCCGGTTCGTGAAGATCACGTCCGCGGCGCTGCGAGAGAGCCACCCGCACGACATCATCATCACCAAAGAGGCGCCCAACTACCGCTCGCCGTCGTGACCGATTCCGACGACGGCTTCCCAGGGCCCCGCTCGGCGCAGGTCGCCGGATGGACCGTTGCCGTTCTGATCGTCGCGGTCGTGGTGTACATCGCGCTCCTCTGACCATCCACCTCTTCAGAGGTGCGAGGATGGGGCATGGCTGAGCCCACCCTCGAAGAGCTCGACGAGGTCTACGCGACCGTCATGGACGAGATCGTGGCCACGGGCGTGGCGCCGCACTTCGCAGAGCTGGCACCGCGCCTCGGTCTGTCTCCCGGCGAATGCCTGGGTCGCCTCCGCGTGATCGTTGATCGCACGCCCGCGTGGCTCCATCCCGGCACCGACTACATCGCGTCGTTCCCGCCGTTCAACAACCAGCCGACCCAGTATCGGGTCAGCGTCGACGGTGAGCAGAAGTGGTTCGCCCAATGCGGCTTCGAGGCGCTCGCCTGCCGGTGGCTGTTCCCCGGCCAGACGGTCACGATCGACGCCCCGTGCCTGCTCGGCGACGAACCGCTGCAGATCGTGATGCGCGACGAGGAGATCCTGTCGGTCTCTCCCGAGTCGGCGGTCGGCTACACCCGGAGCCCGGTGGGAGGTGATGCGGCCAACCGGCCGTTCAGGTGAGGCGGGATGAATCTCTTCCGGTCGGAAGAGCACGCACGTCGCTGGAACGAGTGGGACGACGACATGGCCTGGACGCTGCAGCCAGTCGACTGGTGGGCCGAGACCTTCGCGACGCCGATGTTCCGCGAGCGCGGGCGACGCGACTTCATCTCGTGGTCGGCGAGCGACGACGGCGCCGCCGCGTGGGCCTCTCTGCGGGACCGCCTCACCCCACCTACCTGACCCCCGTCTGCCAGATCACAGGGCGACCAGCGTCTCTTTCCGATCTGGCAGAACGGTGGAGCGCTCAGAGGCGGACGATGTCCCGGAGGCGGACGACGGCTTCGCCTGCCTCGCGCGATGCGGCGAGGTCGACCTCGCCGACGAGGCGCCACTCCGCGAACCCCTCGGGGTCGAGCACGATCTGCTGCACCGCCCAGGTGTCGGTGGCCCGATCGCCGGGCACGAACCACTGGCCCGACCGGGCCGGTGGATCGACGGACACCGAAGTGAAGTCGTCCCAGTACGGGGCGAAGGCGACCTCCAGCTCGCGGGCATCGGCTAGCTCACCCTCCGCCACCTCGCTCAGGGTGGAGTAGTCCTCGCGCGCGAGCAGCTGAATCCAGCGGAACACCTCGTTGCGCACCATGACCGTGAAGGCCCGCTCGTGGCGTGTGATGTCGTGCGCGTCGGGGCGAACCTCGGCGTCCGGCTCTTCGTCGGGGTTGCGCAGCCGTTCCCACTCGTCGATCAGGCTCGAGTCCACCTGCCGCACGAGGGCGCCGAGCCACTCGATGAGGTCGTAGAGGTCCTCGGTCTTGGCGTCCTCGGGGACGTTCTGCGCCAGCCCCTTGTACGCGTCGGTCAGGTAGCGCAGGACGACACCCTCGGCTCCCTTCAGCCCGTAGTGGTTGACGTACTCCCTGAACGTCATCGCCCGCTCGAAGAGGTCGCGCACGACCGACTTGGGGCGGACGTTCTCGTGGGTCAGCCAAGGGTGGTGGACCGCCCAGGCGTCGAAGGTGGCGTAGAGGAAATCCTTCAGTGGTTTGGGCCACTCCACCTCCTCGAGGCGCGCCATGCGTTCCTCGTACTCCACGCCATCCGACTTCATCTCGTTGACCAGCTCGGTGCGCGCCATGTCGAGCTGGCGGGCCAGGACGACGCCGGGGTTCTCCAGAACCGACTCCACGATCGTCAAAACGTCGAGCGCGTGGGTGGGGTCGTCGGCGTCGATGAGCTCGATCGCATCGAGAACGAAGGGCGACAGTGCCTGGGTGAGGTTGAACTCGTCCTGCAGTTCGACGTTGACCCGCACGAGCCGTCCGTCCTCGTCTGGTTCGTCGAGCAGCTCCACCACGTCCGCGGCGAGCAGAGACCGGTAGATGGCGATCGTCCGCCGGATGTGATCACGGGTGGCGGGCCGGTGTTCGTGGTTGTCGGAGACCAGCCGTCGAAGTGCGCCGCACCCATCGCCGGGGCGGTCGAGCATGTTGAGGACGAGCGAGTGCGACACGGCGAACTGACTCTGCAGTGTCTCGGGTTCACCCGTGCGGAGCTTGTCGAAGGTCTGCTCGTCCCAGTGCGCGTACCCCCGCTCCGGTGGCTTTTTGCGCTGGACCTTGCGGCGCTTCTTGGGATCATCGCCCGCCTTCTCCAGCGCCTTGATGTTCTCCACGACGTGCTCGGGCGCCTGGCCCCAGACGTGACCCTGGGTGTCGAAGCCGCGGCGACCGGCACGCCCGGCGATCTGCTGGAAGTCCCGCACGGTGAGAATGCGTGTGCGGCGACCGTCGTACTTGCACAGCTGGGTGAACAAGACCGTGCGGATCGGCACGTTGACGCCCACGCCCAGCGTGTCGGTGCCACAGATGAGCTTGAGGAGCCCCTGCTGCGCGAGCCGTTCGACCAGCAGCCGGTACTTGGGGAGCAGCCCGGCGTGGTGCACGCCGATGCCGGCCTTGATGAATCGCTGGATGTCCTTGCCGAACGGCGAGTCGAATCGGAACCCGCCGATCTCGTCGATGATCTGCCGTTTCTCGTCCTTGGTGAGAACGTCGATAGACGTCAGCGCCTGTGCTCGATCGGTGGCCGCTTTCTGCGTGAAGTGCACGATGTAGACGGGCGCCCTGTCGAGCATGAGGAGCTCGTCGATCGATTCGAGCAGGGTGCTCTCGCGATACTCGAACGTCAGGGGGACCGGTCGCTCGGCGCCCCCGATCGTCGCGACTGCACGACCGGTGCGGCGGTGGAGGTCCTCGGCGAAGAAGTCCGTCGGGCCGAGCGTGGCGCTCATCAGCAGGTAGCGGGTGCGGGTGAGCTCGAGGAGTGGGACCTGCCAGGCCCACCCGCGGTCTCTGTCGGAGTAGTAGTGGAACTCGTCGCCGACGCCGTTGTCGATCCGGGCGCCCG
>CAYUBX010000382.1:0-4231 GCA_964443165.1 uncultured Acidimicrobiales bacterium | reverse complement strand
CGGGCGTCACTCGGCGCAGGCGGATCGCTCATCACCCGCCCCGAGATCCTCACCCGCGCGCTCGAACGGGGCGGCACCGAGGAACAGAAGCACGAGTGGTTCCCCAAGATCGCCACCGGCGAGACCATGGTGGCTGTCGCCGTCACCGAGCCCGACTACGGCAGTGACGTCGCCAACCTCAAGGTGACGGCGACCCAGACCGACGGTGGCTGGCTCATCAACGGGGTCAAGACCTGGTGCACCTTCGCTGGCCGGGCCAACGTGCTGATGCTCCTCGCTCGCACCGATCCCGATCGCAGCAAGACCCACCGGGGGCTCAGCCTCTTCATCGTCCCCAAGCCGCAGGCCGAGGGGCACGCCTTCGAGTTCAGCCACGACGAGGGTGGCTCGATGGAAGGCCGGGCCATCCCGACCCTCGGCTACCGGGGCATGCACAGCTTCGAGATCGCCTTCGACAACTGGTTCGTCCCTGCGGACAACCTGATCGGCGGCGAGGAAGGCCTCGGCAAGGGCTTCTACATGCAGATGGCGGGCTTCGAGAACGGCCGCCTGCAGACGGCCGCCCGGGCCGTCGGCGTCATGCAGGCCGCATACGACGAGGCTCGCGCGTACGCCGAGGAACGGCTCGTGTTCGGCCAGCCGATCATGGACTACCAACTCACCCAAGTGAAGCTCGGCCGGATGTCGGCGATCATCCAGGGCTCCCGTCAGTACGCCTACACCGTGGCGACGATGATGGCCAAGGGTGAGGGCACTCTCGAGGCGTCGATGATCAAGGCGTACGTGTGCAAGGCCGCCGAATGGGTGACCCGCGAGGCGTTGCAGATCCACGGCGGCTTCGGTTTCGCCGAGGAGTACACGGTGAGCCGCCTCTTCGTCGACGCACGGGTGCTCTCGATCTTCGAGGGGGCCGACGAGACGCTCTGTCTCAAGCTCATCGCGCGCCGGCTTCTCGCAGACGCCACTTGAACCGATTTCCTCACCGGCACTCCGTGCCGTCCGATGGAGCTTCGACCCCTTCGGACCCAGCGGATATCTCGGATGAGGCAACGCAGACAATCGGTGGACAGCGCGACGTCGGCCGATGTCGCGACGCGAGCGGCCTGGTTCCTCGGGACGGGTGACAACAGCCGGCTCGTCGATGTGGGATTCCGCCAGCTGCGCTTTGCTGCCGCAGTCCTGCTGATCCCCTATCTCTTTACCTACGACCCTCCGCCCAACACCGTGACGCTCCCCGTGTCCGGCGCCATCGCGGTGGCGTTGATGGTGGGCACGCTGCTCGCGATCAATGCCCTCACGTCCCTCGGTGGACGGCTCGCTGACGAGCGCAGACGCTTCATCATCTCGTTGGCCGCCCTCACCGCCGATGCGGCATTGACAGTCGTGTTCGTACTCACGTTGTCCGGCACCCGACAAGACCTCGCGTGGTTCCTGCTCTTCATTCCGGTCCTCGAGGCCGGAATGCGATTCGGGCTGATCGTCGACATCAAGGCGGAGCGCGCGATCACCGAGGAAGCGCGCCGACGCAGCCACCTCCTCGAGACCGTCGCCAATCGAGCCAGCGGGTAGGCCGTCTCGACGCGGGCATGGGCGAAGAGGTCCTGACCAGCGCGCTCTTGCTGGGGCTCGACGTTGTCGACGTGTGTGTCCGCGCCGGCGATGGGAGCTGGCAGGTCAAGGCGACTCGCCAAGTGACGCGGGGTGTTCAGCTCCCCGACCCGAACGGGCCCATCGGCTGTGTCGGTCCCGGGAGGGATGGAGGGATCCGCCACTTCATCTCGGGCCGATCCCCCTCGGTCGATGACCATCTGGCACGGGTCCGCCTCGGTGCGATCATCAGCAGCGCACTCGGCGCAGAGACGACGAGCACCGTCGTGCTTCGTGGCGGGGTGACACCCAGACGTCCACTCACCGCGACGCTGGTCGACTGCTTCGAGCTCCTCGCGGGCAACGCGACGATCGCCCTCCAGAACAAGAGGCTGGTCGGCGAGCTCCGAGCTATGCAGGCCAAGCTGCATCACCAGGCCTATCACGACCCTCTCACCGAGCTGAGCAACCGCACCCGCTTCGTCGACGAGGTCGAGCGGAAGCTGCGGGTCCACGAAGCGTCCGGAACGAGCTGCTGGTCGCGGTGACCCGACGGCTCGAGGCCGCCGTCGGGCCCGAGGACGTCGTCGCCCGGTTCGGCGGGGACGAGTTCGTGATCCTCGTGGACACCGTCGACTTCGACGACGAGGACGGACGGCTGGCCGCGGTCGGCGACCGGGTGTGCGAGGCGATCAGCTCGCCGTTCGCAGTGGTCGGCAACGAGGTCGTCATCAGCTGCAGCGTGGGGGTCGCGGTCTCAGAGGCGGAGTGCAACGACGCCACCGAGCTGATTCGACGCGCCGACCTCGCCATGTATCGAGCAAAGAACCGCGGCAAGGCGCAGTGGGCGCGATACCGCGCCGACCTCGACGAACAGATCGTCGACAAGATGCAGCTGGAGAACGACCTCCGACGTGCCATCCAGAACAAGGAGATCGGCGTCCATTACCAGGCCATTCTCGACCTCGCAGACGGCCGCTTCGTGGCCGCGGAGAGCCTTCTGCGATGGACGCATCCGACGCGCGGGCTTCAGAGCCCCGAGGTGGTCGTCCCGATCGCCGAGGACTCCGGCCTGATCCTCGAGCTCGGCGAGTACATCCTCACCGCGGCTTTCGACCAAGCGGCGGTGTGGCAGCGGGCGCTGGGGTCCGACGCGCCGGCAATGGCCGTCAATGTGTCGCCGCGTCAGCTCTTTCATCCGCAGTTCTTCGACCTTCTCGATGAGACCATCGAACGAACGGCTGTCAATCCGGACGGCGTCATCCTCGAGATCACCGAGAACATCGTCGGGCAGTCGGGCGACGTGGAGGCGCTCCTCGCCGAGGTCAAACAACGAGGAGTCCGCCTCGCGCTCGACGACTTCGGCGAAGGCCAGACCTCGCTGCGCTACCTCCGCAGTTTCCCGCTGGACCTGCTGAAGGTGGACAGGCTCTTCGTTCAGCGCAGCGACTTGGATGCGGCGGACCGGGCGATTCTGCGTTCGATCATCCAGATGGCTCACGACCTGGGGCTCGTGGTCATTGCCGAGGGCGTGGAGAACCGGGCCCAGCTGCGGCTACTTCAGGAGCTCGGCTGCGACCTGGTGCAAGGCTACCTGCTCCACCGTCCCAGCGACCCGACGGAGCTGAGCGCGCGGCTCGGGATCAGCGTCGAAGAGCAGCGCCACCACCTGACGGCGCCGATCAACGAGGCCGAGGCGAACCTCGCCGCACTCCCCGACTGAACGGATTGTTGCCGCCCCGCCCAACGGTTGCGAGGACTGCCGTCACCGCGAGAATCCCGATGATCGGAACGAGAAGGGCAAGAGACGGGCGAGAGCCGATCGCATCACCGACGAGCCACACGCCGACGGCGATGTAGACCACACCGGCCACCAGGCTCACGACGTCGAGGCTCTGGTTCACGATTCCTGCTCCTGCTGTTCGACGATCAGGCGACCCACGCCGACGGTTGCGCTCACCACGAGCTGCCCGGTCGTCTCGTCGAAGCCATCTGATGCGAAGGTCTGGGACTGCCCGATCCCGCTCGACGCCTCGGCGAACACGACCAGCGTGCCGAGCCCCGTGCGCGCCTCGACCATCACCTCCACGCCGATGGGCACGGTGATGCGCAGGTCACCGACGGCCACGCTCGCATCGAGTCGGAGGGGCTCTGTGCCATCGAAGTCGAGATCGCGTGCATCGATCGACAGCGAACCGCCGGCCAGATGCGTGTCCGCACCCGCGAGATCGATGGGGCGGAGAGTTCGTGCACCCACCCCGGACCCGAGGGGCACCTGGAAGATCGTCGCCGCGAGCAGGGCCAGCAAGAGCAGGCCGCCGGCTCCGAGCAGTCCGGTCGGGCGCCCACGGGCCGAACCGAACACCAGAACGACGCCGAGGATGGCGAGAAGGACGGCGCCGAGCACCCGCCACTGCACGTCGATGATGCCGACGCGATCGACGAGGAAGCCGAGGCACGCGACGAGAAGCGTCGCGCCGATCAGCGAGCTGCCGTGCGGCGCACGCTCGACCGGACGGTCGTCGCGCGGGCGCGGGGCATCGGTGTCGGCCTCGACGTCGTCGGTCGATGCGTCGCTTCCGCCTGAGGTGATCGCCGGGCGGGCGATCGGAGCGACGCTCAACGGGGCCAGGGCGAGGTACGC
>CAYUBX010000381.1:0-4233 GCA_964443165.1 uncultured Acidimicrobiales bacterium | reverse complement strand
TCGAGCGCGTGCAGCTGCCCGGCGACCCGACACACCACCACCCCGTACCTCCCGAGGTCGGGAAACACCCGAAGCTCGCCATCCCCGAGGTCTGACAGGTCCCCCAGGTCGTGCGTGTCGCTCACGCAGGTCCCCGCGCGAGGTAGCGGTCGATGTTGTCGTGGAAGTACCGGATCCGACGTTCCTGCCAGGGCATGTAGTCGCCCCGGTAGCCACGCGACCGGAGGCCCTGCTGCTGGGTTGTCCAGATCGCGACGTCCTGATCGATACCTGGACCGCACGACACTTCACCGACGACGCCGGTCTGGTGCTCGACCTGGTGGTCGATCGACACCCAATCGCGCATCGAGTTGGAGAAGTACTCGGTGGAGTCCTTGGGAAAGAGCGTCAGGTACCACATGTCGAAGACGCACTTCTCGGGATCGGTCGGGTGCGGGGTGCCGCGCAGCCAGATGCAACCGTCCGGCTTCATCGAGAAGCTGATGTTGGGGAACATCGTGTAGTGGTAGTGGTCGGTGAGCTGCTCGTCGGAGTAGGACGAGAAGTCGTACCCCTTGGCTTCACCCAGCTCCCGCTTGCGTTGCTGGAGGGCCGCCCGCAGCCCCTGGACGTTGTCGCGGTAGGGGTCGGGATCGAGCTCCCAGAACTCGAGGTCCTGACCGAGGCTCTTGAAGGTGCGATCAACCCGACCCTCGTACTGCGGGCCAGGACCGCCGCCGGGCATGAGCATGCGGGCGTGGCCAGAGGGGTAGAGATCGAACTGGCAGCCGGAGTGGTGCTCGTTCATCGAATGGATCGTCTGCGGGTGGACGAACGGGAGGTGGTAGCTCTCGTTGAAGTTGTCCTGCACGCACTTCCAGTTCCAGTCACCGATGACGGTGACCCAGTGGGTGCGCTTCATGTCCTCCATGCGGTAGGCGTCGAGGTGGTCGGCCACCGGATCGAGCCAGGTGCGGAGGTCGTCGCAGGTGGGATCCATGTTGAACCAGATGAACCCGGCCCACGTGTCGCAGGGGATCTCCACCAGGTTGCGCTTGCCACACGGCGTGCCCTGGGGGAAGTCGTCCTCGTCGTAGACCCACGTCAGCTCGCCCGCCGTGTCGAACCGCCAGCCGTGGTACGCGCACTGGAACTCTCCGGTCGCGAGGCTGCCGAGCTCGCTATGCACGAGGCGGTTGCCGCGGTGCTGGCAGACGTTGAAGAAGGCGCGGATCCGCTGGTCATCGCCCCGCACGCACAGGATCGAGTCGCGTCCGATCTCGTACGTGACGTAATCGCCGGGCTCGGGGATCTGGTCGACCCTGCCCGCCACCTGCCACACCCGCGGCCACAGACAGTCCCACTCCTTCTGGAAGAACTCGGCCGAGTAGTAGCGATCGCCGGTGATCGGCGTGTCGCTCAGCTCGGGTTCGGGCGCCTTCTCGCGCGTGATCCCTCGGGGAACAGCGACGTCACTCATCTCAGGACCCCCTTGCGTCCCCGCCAGCATACCGGCCGGTCAATTATCAGGTACCTGGCACCTCCGGCCCGAATGGTTCCAGGAACCAACCTCTCCGCCGAGTACAGCTAGAGCTCGCCGGCCAGGTAGGCGTCGCGGAGCTTGCGCTTGTTGATCTTGCCCATCGTGTTGCGCAGCAGGTCGTCGACCAGTTCGTAGCTGCGCGGGCATTTCATGGGCGTCAACCGTTCGCGCAGCCAGGCCGCCAGCTCGCCGACGTCCAGATCGCTCCCCGCCTCGGCGATCACCAGCGCACGCAGCTCCTCCCCCATCTCGGGGTGGGGGACACCGATGCACGCCACGTCGGCTACCAGGGGATGCTCGATCAGCAGCTGCTCGGCCTCGGCGGGGTACAGGTTGGCGCCGCCCGACACGACCATGTCGCTGAACCGGTCGGTGATGAAGACGTACCCGTCGTCGTCCATGTACCCGATCTCGCCGAGGGTGAACAGGCCTGGCTCGGGGTTGGACGCCGCGGTCTTCTCGGGGTCGTTGGGGTAGATGATCCCCCGCCCGGTCGCATCGCGGAAGAAGAGCCGCCCCTCGGTGTTCGGCGGCAGCTCGTTCATGTCGTCGTCGAAGATGTGCGCGCTGAACGGTTCGATCGCCCGACCCACGGACCCCTTGTGCTCCAACCACTCCTCAGAGGTGATCGAACACACCGTCCCCACCTCCGACGCGCCGTACGCGTCGCGGAACTTGGGCCCCCACCACTCGATCATCTGCTCCAACACGTCGACGGGACACATCGCGCCGGTGTGGGCCACCATCCCCATCGAGCTGACGTCGTAACGGGCTTTGGCCTCGTCGGGCAGCGCCAGCAACCGGACGAAGTGCGTCGGCACCATCACCGCGCTGCCGGTCCGGTAGCGGTCGATCGCTGCGAGGGTCGCCTCGGCGTCGAACCGGCCGAGAATCACCGACGGGGTCCCGGTGGCGAGCAGTCGCATCCCCGACAGAGGACCGGTGTGGTACATCGGCCCCACCACGAGGTGGGTTCCGAATCCGGCCAGGCGGGCGTTGCCCAGCTCCTCGAGGTGCTCCTTCATCGTGGCCCCGCCGGCGAACATCGTGGGCGGCAGCGCGGTCCCCTTCGGGCGCCCCGTCGTACCTGAGGTGTAGAGCAGATTGGGCAGCGGTTCGAGCTCGAGGGGTGGATCCTCCGTGGACCCCTCCGCGAGAAAGGCGGCCCAGTCGGTGACGCCGTCGATGTCGCCGCAGCGCCACCCCACCACGAGCGGCACGCCCGCCGCGGCTGCCGCTTCGACCCCTCGCTCGACCGTCTCGGGGCCCACGAAGAGAACGCGGGTCTCGGAGTCCTCGAGGATGTACGCCGCCTCATCGGCGGTCAGATGAAAGTTGACGGGCACGGACGAGCACCCGGCGACCAGCGCACCGAGATGGGCGACCGCGACCTCGGACGCGTTCTCGGAGAACACCGCCACCCGACGGTGAGCCCCGAGATCGGTCGCCAGCAGCCGCTGGGCGCACCGGTTGAGCGCCTCGTCGACCTCACCCCACGTCATCTCGCCGCGTTCGTCGACGAGCGCGAAGCCACTCGGATCGGCCTCGGCGGCCGCTTTGGCGAACGCCGGCACTAGGCGACGTCCCCGGCCTCGAGGTATCCCTTCACCGTCGCGGTGAACTCGGCGGCCGGGGCACCATCGAACGCCCGGTGATCCCAGGTGAGGCTGAGGGTCAGCACCGTCTGCTTCACCGGGGTGTCGCCCTCCCACGCGACCTCGTCGCGCAGCCGACCGACGCCGAGGATCGCGGTGTTGGGCGGGTTGATGACCGGGGTGAATCCGTCGACGCCGAACATCCCGAGTGCTGTGACGGAGAAGGTGCCGCCCTCGATCTCACTGAGCTGGAGCTTGCCGGCCCGCGTTGCCGATGCGAGACGGGAGGTCTCCGCCGCGAGTGAGTCGAGATCGAGCGTGGAGGTGTCCTTGATCACCGGCACCATGAGGCCGTCGTCGAGGGCGACCGCCATGCCGACGTGCACCTCGGGAAGCTGAGCGACCCCGTCGTCGGTGATCTGGCTGTTGACGTAGGGGTGGTCACCGAGGGCCTTCGCCGCCGCGGCGATCACGTAGTCGGTGAATCCGGGGGTGTTGCCCTCGACTCCGTTGTCGCTGCCGGGCTCGCTTCGGCCCTGGGGGCCTCCGGCTCGCGCCGCAGATTTGCGCTTCTCCCGGTCCTCGACCACTGCGGTCATGTCCACGTCCATCATCAGCGTCAACTGCGCCATGTCCTGCAGCGACGCATGCATCCGCGAGGCGATCGTGCCCCGCATTCCTCGGAGCGGAGTGACGCCCGTCGGTGTTTGAAGGAGTGGAGACGACGGAGGAGCTGGCTCGGCGGCAGGCTCCGGCCCGGCCAGCGCGTTGCGCACATGGGCGACGACGTCGTCCTTCGTCAGTCGCGGATCGCCGGTGAGCGAAGCGACCTGATCGAGATCGACGCCGAGCAGGTCAGCGAAGTTGCGCGCTCCGAAGGTGGCGAGCGCCCGGGCACCCCCGCCGCTCATCGGCCCGACGGGCACCGCAGCGGCAACCGAGGCGGGCGCAACCGGCTGCGGCCGCTTCGACGCTTCGACGACGTCCTCGCTGACGATGCGACCACCCGGCCCCGTCCCGGCCACGAACGACAGATCCACACCCAACTCGGCAGCAACCCGCTTGGCGTTCGGGGAGGCGAGTACACGCCCGTCACTCGCCGCAATCGTCGTCGCT
>CAYUBX010000380.1:0-4236 GCA_964443165.1 uncultured Acidimicrobiales bacterium | reverse complement strand
GGCCTTGACCACGATCGCGATGGCCGTGGTGTTCCCGACATTGGTGAACATCGACGAGTTGGGCATCGCGGCGCGGACAGGCGGCCCCAACGGCAAGAACGTCAGTGAGGCGGTGGCGGCGCCCAGCTACATGGAGTGGCTGCCCGGCGTCGACGGTCGTGCTTCGGACCGTGCCTATCGCTATTGGCTGATCATCCTGGTCGTCGGCATCACATCGCTTGTGATCCGCAACTACATCCGCAGCCGTCCAGGACGGGCCGTGATCGCGATCCGCGACCACGAGGCAGGCGCCGCCGTGTACGGCGTCAACCTGCCGCTCTACAAGACGACCAACTTCGCCATCAGTGCGGCACTCGGCGCTCTCGCCGGTCTGCTGTGGAGCATGGACAAGGCGTTCGTCGCCGGTCAGGACTTCACCTTCTTGCTCGCCATCGACTTGATCATCGGCCTGGTGATCGGTGGCGTCGGCACATTGCAGGGCTCACTCGTCGGGGGCTTGTTCGTCGTGTGGGTGAAAGACCTCACCAAGAGGATCACGATCCCGCTCGGCTTCTACGACCTCGAGGGTGAGGGACCGTTGGCCAACGCCATCTTCGGTCTGATCCTCATCCTCTTTACCTTCTTCGCTCCGGGCGGCATCGTCAGCCTGGGACGATTGGTGCAGTCGAAGCTGATTCAGATCATCCCGCTCGACCCCGATGGCGTGCCCATCGAGCGGGCGGATGATCTCGACCCCGGTCAGGAGTCCACCAAGGCGCAGGCCGCCATGAAGTTGGCGATCATCGGCGCCGTTCTGCTGCCGATCGGCTGGCTCGCGATGAACATCAACAACCTGATCGTCGGTGTCTTCGCCTTCGGTCTCCGGTTCCAGATACTCATCCTGATGCCGATGGCGCTCATCGTCGGACTCAACGAGTTGAAGGCACACAAGGACGGTCTGCGACCGGACAGTGTCGTGGGTCCGGCCAATGTCGCCCGAATCGTCGGTGCGATCGGTTGCGCCTTCATCGTGCTGTTCGGGTTCTTCCACTTCATCGACCAGTACGCAAAGGGCTTCGATCTGCCGATCGTCTGAGCCTCCGCTCAGCGGTTCCATGACGCAGGGTCGTGGGGGGGTGCCCCGGCGCACCCCCCCCCAAGCCTCGGCGGCCCCCCCATTGCCAGGGCACACAAATTGGGGGGTCCCACGATCGCGTCGGCGGCCCGACCTTGCCATGGACACAGTTCTCCTCCTCCAACGCATCTTCGACGCCCTGTTCAACAGCGCGATCTACAGCTCGCTGGCGCTCGCTCTGGTGATCATCTTCCGATCGACCGGGCTGCTGAACTTCGCACAGGGGGAGATGGCGACGTTCGCCGCCTACGTGGCTTTCGTCCTGCTGGCCGGTCCGACACCTCGCCTGACGGGCGGCGGGCTCGCAGGGCTGATACCGGGGGTGCCGTTGTCGATCCCCTTGGCCATCGCGGGCGCGGTGATCTTCGGAATCGCGACCGGCGCGGTCACGGACCGGGCGTTGATACGCCCCTTACGCGATGCACCGGAGCTGGCGATGGTCAACGTGACCATCGGCATGCTGCTCGCGATCAACTCACTCACCGCTCAGTGGTGGGGAACGCTCGGTCGCTTCTTCCCGCCGGTCTTTCCCACGGGGCCTGACGAATATGTCGGGATCTTCGGCGCCCGGCTGCGCTACAACACGATCGGCACCTGGGCGGTGCTCATCTCGCTGCTGATCCTGCTGGGGCTGATGCTCAAGTACACGCGCGCCGGGCTCGCTTTTCGCGCAGTCTCGATCAATCGCGAGTCCGCGGAACTCAACGGAGTGCCGGTCGGGCGCACGCTCATGTACGGCTGGGCGCTCGCCGCTGCCCTCGGCGCGCTGGCCGCGTGTCTGAGCGCCAACATCGTGCTTCTCGAGCCCAACATGATGTTGCGCGTCCTGGTGTTCGCGTTCGCCGCAGCGACGCTCGGTGGGCTCGACTCGCCGAAGGGCGCGTTGGTGGGCGGCGTCATCATCGGGCTCAGCCAAACGCTGATCCCGGCATACGTGCCCTTCATCGGGTTCGAGCTGTCGGTGCTGCCTGCCCTCGTGGTGATGACCGCCGTTCTTCTGGTCCGGCCTGCCGGCCTGTTCGGCACCCGTCGAATCGAGCGCGTGTGATCTCCGCCGTCCGTCGGGTCTCACCCGTCGCATGGGTCGGGGTGGCTGCCGTCGGGGCCCTTCTTCTCTACTGGCCGATGACGAGCGATGGGACCGAGCTGCGGCAACACTCGCAGGTCCTCGTCACGGTCGCTGCGGTGCTGGGGGTCAACGTCGCTACTGGCTTCGGCGGCATGATCAGCCTGGGTCACGGCGTCTTCGTCGGCGTCGGGGCCTTTGCCACCGGGTACTACGTCGATGATCTGTCGCTTCCGTGGGTGCTCGCGATCGTCTTCGGGGTGATGACCGCTGGTCTCGCCGGTGCCCTCGTCGGGTTGCCCGCTCTGCGGATCAAGGGGATTCACCTCGCGCTGGTGACGCTCGGTTTGGCGATCGTCTTCCAGCCGCTGGCCAAACGGTTCCCGAAAGTGACCGGCGGCGTGAGCGGGCGGGCGGTCGACGCGCAGTTCGACGCTCCGTCGTGGTTCGGCGGTGGCACTCGGTACGCAGATGCGGTGTGGCGCTACATCTGGGTCATCATCATCTTGGGTCTTGCGATCCTGTTGGCCCACAACCTCATCCAGGGCCGGCCTGGTCGCGCCATCCGCGCGATCCGCGACAACGACACTGCTGCAGCTGTCCACGGGGTGAATCTCGTGAGCACGCGGGTGGGGACGTTCGCTGTGAGCGCCGGTCTCGCGGGTCTCGCCGGCGGTCTGGGTGTGATGCTCGTGCCCTTCGCCTCGCAGGAGACCTACACAGCCCAGGCGTCGCTCGTTCTGTATGCCACAGCGGTGATCGGCGGCCTCGGGTACGTCTGGGGTTCGGTGGTCGGCGTCGCAGCGCGCGAGCTCGTCGCCTGGGTCGGTGTGAACCTTTCCACCGTGGACGGCCTTGGCGTCGTCAGCGAGTTCTTCGCCCTGCTCGACGAGGAGGCCTTCGTGTTCGGTGTCGGCCTTATCGCACTCACGTTCGTCTTCCCCCGTGGGCTCGTGGGCGCAGGGAAGCGCCCGCCGGGCACGGAGAGCCGCTCCCGTCGCGTCGTTCGGCGGCTGCGGTCGCGCTACTCGCTCGCCGAGTGACGGCGGACGGCGCCCGCCGAGCGGAATAGCGGGCGGCACGGACGGGTTCTCCTGCCATGCGACGCACCCTTTCCGCCGGTCTCGCCCTCAGCCTCCTCGCCACCGCGTGTGCAGGTGACTCCGACGACAAACCGGCAGCGCAGGGCCGAGTCAAGGAGTCGACGACTCGCGTCGCCACGGCAACGCCCCCATCGACGCTGCCGCTGACCACGGTCCCGGAGTTCGTGCCGGACAACGAGGGCGTGCCGTTCATGGAGCGCGACCTGATCGGCAAGATCGAGGTCTTCAACGACAAGCCCAACACGATCTTCGCCGGCAACATCGCCACCGAGATGGGCCTCACCGGCGCTGTCCGGTGGGCACCCTGGCTGCTCGATCTGGGACGGCTCGGCGGGAGCACAGACACCGATGTCCGTACCGCACGTGCACTCCAGGACATCAGCGGCATCCCGGCCACCGGCGATCCGCAGGACGACGCTCTGCAGTACGGAATCTGGGCCCGCACCGAGGAGATCGACCCGGGGCCGGGGTATATCGAGTTCAAGACCAAGCTCTTCGGTCTCGCGGACCCCGACTTCGAGCATCTGCTCGAAGGAGTGGGCGACCGCAAGGTGTTGGCCCGCATCCGATGGGGCGGGGTGCGTCGCGGCGCCATTCCGGAGCTCAACGACCAGGGACGCATCTCCGTCGCCGAGGCGGACTTCATGATCGACGAAGAGCTGGTCCTGGGCGTCGTCGTGGAGGGCCAAGCTGTGGCCTACCCGCTCCGCTTCCTCGCTCGGCACGAGATGGCTAACGACCACATCGAGGGGATCCCGGTCTCGATGGTCTATTGCACGCTCTGCAAGTCGGGGATCCTGTTCGACCGTCGGGTGGGCGGCCAGGTCCTGGACTTCGAGACCTCGGGGATGCTGATCGACTCCAACAAGATCATGGTCGACAAGCAGACGGAGACGCTCTGGCACCTCTTGTAGGGGACCGGCATCGGTGGTCGGCACATGGGTGACGTCCTC
>CAYUBX010000379.1:0-4237 GCA_964443165.1 uncultured Acidimicrobiales bacterium | reverse complement strand
GGGCCGTCTTCTTTCCCACGCCGGGCACGAGGCAGTGAGCGTCGACTTCGTCGGTCGCGACGGCCTGCCGGTGCGACAGCGGCGGGTGGGTCGCGAGCACGGCCATCGCCAATGCCGGACCCACCCCGTGAGCGGAGATCAACGACTCGAAGCAGCGACGTTCGTCGGCGGTGGGAAATCCGTACAACTGCTGGTGGTCCTCACGCATGTGGTGATGGACGTGGACGAAGACCGTCTCCCCCACCTCTGGCAGGCCGCCCAGCGTGTCGGGGTTGACGGTGACCCGGTAGCCCACGCCACCTGTCTCGATCACTGCCTCGCCCTCCGGATCGCGGTCGAGCAGCACGCCGCGAAGAGACGCGATCACCTGGCACCCGCCCGGTGCATCGGGGCATGGGCCAGATGGCAGAGTGCGACCGCTGCGGCGTCCGCGGCATCGGCCGGCGATGGCAGCGAGGGGAGGTCGAGCAGGGTCTGCACCATCCGTTGCATCTGGTCCTTGGGAGCACCGCCCCAGCCACCCACGGCTTCTTTGACCTGGTTGGGGGTGTACTCGACCACCTCCGCGCCGAACGCCGCCCCCTCGGCCATGGCGAGGCCGCTCACTTGTGCGACGCCCATCGCTGTCTGCACGTTGACCTGGAAGAAGACCCGCTCGATGGCCACCACGTCGGGCCGATGCTCGGCCACGAGCCCGCGCAGCTCCCTCTGAAGCCGGGCGAGGCGACGCGGCAGAGGATCCGTCGGAGGCGTCTTGATCACGCCGATCGCCACCGCCTCGGCACGCCTGCCGACCTGTTCGACCACGCCATATCCGCAGCGGGACAGCCCGGGGTCGATGCCGAGGACGAACACAGGTTCGATGCTACCGCGTCGTGTGCCGGCCGCCGGCTACTCGGCCAGCTCCGCCATGACCGAATCGGGGACATCGAAGTTGGCGTACACACCCTGGACGTCGTCGTGATCGTCGAGCGCGTCCATCACGGCCATCACGGACTTGGCCTCGCTCGTCTCCGCCAGCTCGATCATGTTCTGGGGCAGGTAGGTCAGGTCAGCGGAGCTCACCTCGATGCCCGCCTCCTCGATCGCGCCGCGCACCGCCATGGTGTCGGTCGGCTCGGTCGTGACCCGCCACGTTTCACCCTCAGACACGATGTCCTCGGCGCCGGCGTCCAGCGCGACGAGCATCAGATCGTCCTCCTCGACCGACGAGGGCACGAGCACCACGCCCTTGCGATCGAACTGCCACGCCACGGCGCCCGGCTCGGCCAGCGAGCCACCCGCCCGCGTGAACAAGCTGCGGATCTCCGCACCGGTGCGGTTGCGGTTGTCAGTGAGCGCCTCGACGAACACTGCGACGCCGTGGGGCGCATATCCCTCGTAGGTGACCTGCTCGTAGGTGACGCCTTCGAGGTCGCCCGTCCCCCGCTTGATCGCCTTCTCGATGGTGTCGAGGGGCACCGAGTTGTCGCGCGCCTTCTGGTACATCGTGCGAAGGGTCGCGTTGGCATCGAGATCGCCGCCGCCATCACGCGCTGCGACCTCGACCTGACGGATCAGCTTCGCGAAGAGCTTGCCGCGCGCCTTGTCGGCTGCGCCCTTCTTATGCTTGATCGTGGCCCACTTGGAATGACCCGACACTGTGTCCTCGCTCGTCTTCGACGAGATCCCTCGCTCGTCTGTCCTCTCGGCGGCGAGATCCCTCGCTCGTCTGTCCTCTCGGCGGCGAAATCCCTCGCCGCTCTACAGCTCGTCTCTCATTCTGCCACCGCTGTTCGGCTCTCCAGCAGATCGACGAACAGTCGATGCAGACGCAAGTCGTCGGTCAACTCGGGGTGAAAGCTCGACACCAGAACCGCGCCCGAGCGACACAGGACCGGAACGCCCTGGACGTCGCCGACGTCGACAGTGGCCAGCACCTCGACATCGTCGCCGACCCGTGTCACACCGGGAGCACGGATGAACACCGCGCGGAACGGATCCGCGAGACCCGAAACATCGAGATCGGCCTCGAAGCTCGCCACCTGCCTCCCGAAGGCGTTGCGCCGCACCGTCAGGTCGATCCGCGAGAAGTTGCGTTGGTCGCTCCGCCCGTCGAGGACCTCGGACGCCAACAGGATCATGCCGGCACAGGTCCCGAACGTCGGCATCCCCTCGGCCAGCAGGCCCGCGATCGGATCGAAGGTGCCACTCGACTCGAGAAGCATTGAGATCGTCGTGCTCTCCCCGCCGGGCAGCACCAGCCCATCAAGGCCGTCGAGATCGCGCGGCGTTCGCACCTCGACCGGTGACACGTCGAGGCGGTCGAGCGAGCGGAGGTGTTCGCGAGACGCGCCCTGAAGGGCCAGGACGCCGACGCGGGAACCCAAGAGCGCTACCAGCCGCGGTCGGCGAGCTTGGTGTCGAGCGCGCCGATCTCGAGACCGCGCATCGCGTCGCCGAGACCGTGGCTCACCTTCGCGACGACCGCGGGATCGCGGAAGTGGGTGGTGGCCTCCACGATGGCCTTGGCCCGAGGGGCGGGATCCTCGCTCTTGAAGATGCCCGACCCGACGAACACCGCCTCGGCGCCGAGCTGCATCACGAGCGACGCGTCGGCCGGCGTCGCGATGCCGCCGGCACAGAACATCGGCACGGGCAGCGAACCGGTCTCGGCGATCTCCTGGATCAGGCCGAGCGGCGCCTGGAGTTGCTTCGCCCAGTCGAAGAGCTCAGGAGCATCGGCCTGGGTGATCTTGCGGATGTCGCCGATGATCGAACGCAGGTGACGCACTGCCTCGACGATGTTGCCGGTCCCGGCCTCGCCCTTGCTGCGGATCATGCAGGCGCCCTCGGAAATGCGTCGAAGAGCCTCGCCCAGGTTGGTCGCGCCGCAGACGAACGGAACCGTGAAGGCCCACTTGTCGATGTGGTGAGCTTCGTCAGCTGGGGTGAGCACCTCGGACTCGTCGACGTAGTCCACGCCGAGCGACTCGAGCACCTGGGCTTCGGCAAAGTGGCCGATGCGAGCTTTGGCCATCACCGGGATCGTGACCGCGGCCTGGATGCCCTCGATCATCGCGGGATCACTCATGCGAGCAACGCCGCCGTCACGGCGGATGTCGGCGGGAACGCGCTCGAGCGCCATCACCGCGACGGCGCCCGCGTCCTCGGCGATCTTCGCCTCGTCGGCCGTGACCACGTCCATGATCACGCCGCCTCGCAGCATGTCGGCCAAGCCTCGCTTGACCCGAACCGTGCCGGTCTGGGAGCCGGTGCTGCTCGCTCCGTTGGGGGAACCGTCGGTGTCAGCCATGCCGGCAGTGTAGAAGCAGCGGACCGCCGATCCCGCAGTCGATTGGCGCCTGTGGCTACTCGACCGAAGCCGTCGCTCCGCCGGGAGCCAGCAGGACCCAGGTACGCCCCCTCGTCACAGCGATCTCCTGCCCGTCCGCGTCGAGAAAGATGGTCTCGATCGTCAGGTTCGGCTTGAGCCAGCTGCCGACGGTGAGGCGACCGCCACTCAGCACCCAGGCCGTCCCTTGGCCCTCCCAAATCTGCGCCTCGGGCACCGCCGCGCCGTTCGCATCGACGAGGCCGGTGTCGACATAGTCCACGAACTGGACGATCACGTTCTCGGGCGCGACCTGGTTGCCGTCCTCGTCGAGGTGTGCGGTCCCGTTCTGCTGGCGGGCCCATCCGGCGAGGACCTCGTCCCATCGATAGATGACCGAGATCGCTCCGAACTCAACGGTGACGGCGCCGATCTCGGCGGCGCCGGGAGCCGCCTGCTCGCCGCGGGGCAGATAGGAGAACTGCGGGGGCGGGGGCAACGACGTGTCGGGAGCGAACCCGCGGAGCACCTCGGTGGACATATACAGATCCGATGGCGGGGTCCGATCCGCGCGCCGCAGATACCCACTCGGCCGCGCGGTGACGCCGCCGTCGCCCACCCCGCGGCCGGCCAGCATCGCCGAGAACGCCGAGTTGGGCCCGCGCCCCGCGAAGAGGGGCGTCTTCAACGGCATCAGCAAGGGAACGTCGGTCGAACGCGCCGAGCGCACGGGACCCACGAGCGGTGGATCCTCCGACTGGTAGACCGCGAGGAGCCGCGTCAGCCCGCCCTCGACCAACTCCTCGTAGACGAGGTCGGCTTCGACGATCCCGGTCTGGGGCCGGGCCGCGTCGATGGTGTCGATCTTGACTGCGAACGCCGGTCGGGCCAGCACATCGGCGTCATCGACGCGGAGGCCGGTCA
>CAYUBX010000378.1:0-4248 GCA_964443165.1 uncultured Acidimicrobiales bacterium | reverse complement strand
ACCGGGATCGACGCACCGAAGCCGATGCCACCGAACACCGCAGCGGCGTACGCGTGCCACGGATCGGTCGCGACGGCCAACACGAGAGCTCCGATCGCGAACGGCACCATCGTGAAGGCGGCGACCCGCGTCACGTCGTAGCGGTCGGCGAGAATGCCGGACCCGACCCTGCCGATCAGAGAGGCAAGGGTCGACACGGTGAGGGCAGTGCCTGCGCCGACGGCCGAGGCCCCGAGATCGCGCTCGACGAAGGCCACGAGATGGGTGAGGTACGCCAACCGCCCGAAGTCGGCGGCGATGTTGAACGTGACGATCTGTCGGAACGCGCGTGATCGGACCGCTTCGCCATAGGGCACGTTCCATTCGGCCGCCCGGCGGGCGGGCTCACCCGAGGCGAGGGCGATGCCGTCGATCGGTTGAGGATGGACGGCGGGGCGTGCCTTCACCCAGCGGGACAGGGCCAGCCCGAGGACGAGGATCACGACCGCGAGCACCCGAAGCGTCTGCCGCCAGCCGATCTCTTCGACCCCGATTGCCACGATCACCGGGAAGAGGCCACCCGCGGCGCCGCCGAGGGTCATCAGCGACATGGCTCGCGCCCGCTTGGTGCGGAACCACGAGGCCACCGCGTGGTGGCCCACCTGACCTCCGGCCGCGGTGGAACCCACTGCGATCAGCCCAACGGATGGGAAGAACTGCCACAGCTCCCACGTGAACGAGAGGGAGAGCACGCCCGCCGCAGAGAGAAGCACCCCGATGCGGACGACCCGCTGGGGGCCGACGTGGTCGAGGGCGAAGCCGACGAGCGGTGCCGCGAGGCCGCCGACCTCGGAACGAAGCGCGAACCCGAGCGACACGACGAACGCCGACCACTGCAGTTCGTTCCGCAGCGGTTCGAAGATGGAGCCGAACCCGTAGACGACCGACCCGACGGCGACGAACGTAACGAGGGCCGAACCGCCGACGGTGTGCCATCCCTCGTAGATGCGCCCATCAGAGCTGCGAAAGAACCCGGGATCGCCGACCGACGACGGTCGGGGCACTAGTCGGCGGCGCGCTCGGTACGCACGTGCTCCAGGACTCGCTCGTACTGGTCCACATCGACGGCCCCCGGGACCAGGAATCGCTCGTCCACCACCACCGCCGGCACTCCGGTGATGCCCGAGTTCACCGCCAGATTGTGCTCGTCGTACACCTGGCGAAGCAGGGGTGTGTGCTGATCGTGGAATGTGGACATGAAGTCCTCACGCGACAACCCGGCCTCCTCGGCCACGTCGGCGAGAGTCTCGAGGTCCGAAATCGTCCGGTTGTCGGTGAAGTACGCGCGAAGGAGACGGCGGTGGAACTCGTGGCCGCCGTCCGTGGCGAGCTGCTCGGCGACCTTGCCCGCCACTGCGGAGTTGACCGACGACTGGGGAGGAGCTCCGCCGGCCCACGGATACGAGAAGCTGGTCTCTGGCTCCATGCCAGCGGGTCGCGCCCAACTCTCGGTGTAGTCGGCGAACTGGTCCTTCGAACGCTCCTCGGGCGCCGGACGGAGCAGGAAGCTCTTCCACTCGATCGTGATGTCGTCGCCTTCGCGGCGAGCCAACTCGTCGAGACGCATGGTCCCGACGTAGCACCAGGGTCAGAGATAGTCCGACCAAACCGCCAGAGATACATGCGCCGTCACCTCGTCGAGCCTACGGTGCTGCGATGACCGTCGTGGCGGCGATCGATGTCGGCACCAACTCGTTCCACCTGCTGGTTGCCGACATCGACGAATCCGGTCATTTCGACGTGGTGACGCGTGAGAAGGAGCCGGTGCGGCTGGGATCTGGCGCCGACGACATGAAACGGCTCCATCCCGACGCCATCGACCGCGGGATCGTCGCGCTCGACAGGATGCGCCGCATCGCCGAGCACGCCGGAGCGGATGGGGTTCTCGCCGTTGCGACGAGCGCCGTCCGTGAGGCGACCAACCGTCACGAGTTCGTCGATCGTGCCCGGACCGAGGCGCAGGTCGAGGTCGAAGTGGTGAGCGGCGTCGAAGAAGCGCGCCTCATTCACATGGGCGTCCTGCAGTCCGCTCCCGTGTTCGAACGACGGCATCTCGTGATCGATATCGGTGGCGGCTCCACGGAGTTCATCGTGGGCGAACGGTCGCAACCCCTTCTGCTCCGAAGCCTCAAGCTCGGAGCCATCCGCCTCACCGATCGGTTCTTTCCCGACGGCGTTGTCACGCCAGCCGCCGTCAAGGGCTGTGCGCGCCACGTCGACAGCTTCATCAGCACCCTCGAGAACGAGGTCGGCGAGCTCGGGTTCGAGGTGACGGTCGGGAGCTCGGGGACGATCATCACCCTGGCCCGGATGTGCAGTGCGCGCCGAGGGGACCGATCCAGTCGCACCGGCACGCTGGCGTTCACCCGCCCCGAACTCGAGGCGCTCGTCAAGGAGACCGCAGCTCACCGCACACCAGCGGAGCGCAGAGGGATGGAGGGCTTGGAGGACCGCCGAGCCGACATCATCGTGGGCGGAGCGGTTCTGATGCGGCAGATCATGCGGACGCTTCACATCGATCGTGTCCAGGTGTCCGATCACGCCCTCCGCGAGGGGATCGTGGCCGAACAGCGTCGGAGGGCCAACGCTCCCCAGCTCGACCCCTTCCATCGCCTGGGCGACCTGCGCAGATCGGCGGTCATGTACGTCGCCAGTCGATTCCACGAGGACCTTACCCACGCCGAACACATCACCGATCTCGCGCTCGAGATGTACGACGGACTCATCGACCTTCACGGCCTGTCCGAGGACGACCGCGACCTCTTCGAAGCAGCGGCGCTGCTGCACAACGTCGGCGTCTACATCAGTCACAGCGCCCACCATCGTCACAGCTACTACCTCATCCGCAACAGCGAACACCTCGCCGGGTTTACCGAACGGGAGATCGAGATCATCGCCCAGGTGGCGAGGTACCACCGCAAGAGTGCACCCAAGCCGAAACACCCCGAGTTCGCGTCACTCGATCGAGCCGACAAGGCGCGGGTGCGCTGGATGGCCGGCATCTTGCGCGTCGCGATCGGCCTCGATCGCTCCAACCGCCAGGTCGTACATCGGGCGGAGGCGATCCCGGCCGATGACGGGATCGTGATCTCAGCCTTCGTCTCCGACGGCGACGACGCCTCGGTCGAGGTGTTCACCGCGGAGGCTCGCTCGAACCTGCTCGCAGAGATCAGCGGCCGCCGCATCCAGGTCGCCACGGTCTCGAGCGGACCAACTGGTCGCACGGCCCACCCCGCATCACAACGCCACCTTGCGCAACCAGGGTTGAATGAGTTTCACTCTGAGTGATGGAGACGAACGAAAATATCACTGTTCGTCGCGTATTTCCGTCCGGAGCGTGGGACACCCACGACGGGCGGCTCGTCCGGTTCGGGATCGAACTGCGTCGAGTGGACGACGGCGCGTGGAGCCTGAGCCTGCCGCGCCCGCGGGCGCTGGGTCCCGGCGCGCCACTTCGATCAGCCAACGACGGGGTCGAGCCGCCCGCAGAGTTCATGGAGATCATCTGGTCGCTGATCGGCCGCCGCCTGCTGCACCCCGACATCTCGCCTGCCGTGTCGATGCCCGACGAGCCGACCCGGCACATCGCACAGATCCTCGGTCGGGCAGGTGATGACGTCGTTCGTGCGATCCCATGGGTTCGCACCGGAGACGCCGACCCCGCACACATCCGGGCCGCCCGCACCGCGATCCGACGCCTTCGCACCCATCTGCGCAGCGCGCGGGACATCCTCGCCGAGCCGCCGGAGGCGTGGGAGGGGCTCCGCACCCTCAACGACCACCTCCGAGCAGTCCGAGACCTCGACATCGTGGAGCAGACCGTGCCCCGGCTCCACCGGCTGGCGAGCGGCGAGCCGACGATCGGGCGCGGCAACGAATCCCTTCAGGAGCTGCTGCTGGAGGTTCGCCGCGACCGGCGCAGGAACCGCAACGAACTCTGGGCCGAGCTCGTCCACCCGCGAACAGCCGAGTTGGTGAACGCGGTCACCGAACTCCGGCACGTCCAGCTGTCCGACGAGCACCACACCCTTCTGGACGGCGAGCTCGCCACTGCGACCCTCCGGGGCCAGGTCGACGTCGCGCGCACGAGGGCGAAGGCGGCCACGGACGGAGACAGGACCGACCTGCTTGGACTCCGGACATCGCTCCGACGGGTGCGGGTCATCGCCTCTGCGGCGTCCGCGGTGCTCGGTGACGATGCGCGACGGC
>CAYUBX010000377.1:0-4249 GCA_964443165.1 uncultured Acidimicrobiales bacterium | reverse complement strand
CCGTCGCATGGACGAACACGACCGGTGGTCCGTCCCCGCCGAGCCGGTGCAGGGCGATGTCGACGCCGTCCTCGGTCCTGACGTGGGTGTGGGGGCCGTCGCTCGCCGTGGTCATCGGTGGTCGAAGCTAGCGAACCTCGAAGCTGGTAGGCATGAGCGGCATGAGCACCCCGAGCGATTCCCCTGACCTCGAGTTCTTCTGGGATCCCGTGTGCCCCTTCGCGTGGATCACCTCGCGCTGGGTCGAGAAGGTGGCCGAGCAGACCGACTACACGGTCGACTGGCGCTTCATCTCGCTGCGGATTCTCAACAAGGACAAGAACTACGCCACGGACTTCCCGCCCGAGTACGAGCAGGGCCACACCGCCGGCCTCCGGATGCTCCGCGTCGCGGCGAAGGTACGCGAAGAGCTCGGCCGCGAACACATGGGCCCGCTCTACACGGCGATGGGCGCGAAGTACTGGGAGATGCCCAAGGGCTCAGGCCTCCGGGGTCGCCTCGGAACGCCGGAGCACACCGCGGAATGTCTCGCCCTCGCCGGGCTTCCCGCCGAATACGCGGTCGCGGTCGACGACGACAGCTACGACGCGGTGATCGAGGAGGAGACCGACCTCGCGCTGGCGCGCACCGGGCGTGATGTCGGGACTCCCATCATCACCTTCAAGCCGCCGGACGGCCTGTCGTTCTTCGGACCGGTCATCAGCCGCGTCCCCACCGACGAGCAGGCGGTCCCGCTCTGGAACGCGGTGATCGAGCTCGCCAGCTTCCCCGGGTTCGCGGAGATGAAGCGATCCCTTCGGGAGGCGCCGCAGCTCAACATCTTGGGCACGATCTCCGACGCGCCCATCATGGAGGACTGGGAGGCGGGGTCGCGCACGGCGCACAAACCCACCAAGGACGGCTCGTGAGCACCGGCGGCGACCAGGAGATCCTCTACGAGGTCTCCGACCCGGTTGCGACAATCACCCTCAACCGGCCCGAGCGAATGAACGCGCTGACGTCGTCGCTTCTCAGCCGCTTTCGTGAATGCGTCGACGCGGCGGCCGCCGATCCCGAGGTCGTCGGCATCGTGCTCGCCGGCCGCGGGCGGGCCTTCTGCGCCGGGCTCGACACCGATGCGCTCTCGTCGATCGCGTCCAGCGGGTCGGCTGGCGGTGCCACGCCTCAGCCTCCGAGCTCCGATCGACGCGGCTTGTTCTCCTACCTCACCCAGGTCCCCAAGCCGGTCATCGCCGCGGTCGACGGCGTCGCCGCGGGAGGGGGATACGTTCTCGCGACGATGGCCGACCTCCGGTTCGGAGGCCCCAAGGCCCGCTTCACCAGCGTGTTCTCCAAGCGAGGGCTCGTCAGTGAGCACGGCATCACATGGACCACGCCGCGCCTGGTCGGCACCGGCAACGCGCTGGACCTTCTGGGGTCGTCTCGCATGGTCGACGCCGACGAGGCCTACCGCATGGGACTGATCGAATACCTCGAGGACGACCCGGTCACAGCAGCTCAGGAGTACATCCGCACCTTGGCCGGCACCGTCTCGCCGACCACCCTCGCCGAGACCAAGCGCATGGTCTGGGATCACGCCGGTCGAGACGTCGACGAATCGCTCGATGACATGTGGGCTGTTCTCGAGAACCAATTCGGTCGGGTCGACATTTCCGAGGGCGTGAACTCGTTCCTCGAGAAGCGTCCACCCGAGTTTCCGCGCCTCGGATCGCCCGAGGCGGACGACTGGCACCGCGGGACCTTCTCGTAGGTCTCGTGGGTCGCGGGGCCCAGCGGCGTCAGCGGCCGCGAAAGACAGGTGGTCGCTTCTCCTTGAACGCGGCCAGCCCCTCCTGAAAGTCCTCGGAGGCAAGCGCCTTCGACTGGCCCCAGCTCTCGAGCAGCGCTGCGTCGAAACCCGTGCCGTCGAGTCCCTTCATCACCGCCTGCTTCGTGAGGCTCATGTGCATCGGTGGACCGGCAGCGAGCTGCTCAGCGAGGTGGAGGGCGGTCGGCAGGACCTCGTCGGTCGGTACCACCTGGTTCACCATCCCCGCTGCGGCCGCGACCTCGACGGGGATCTCCTCCGCCGTGTAGAGCCACTCGAGCGCCCGGCTGTAACCGACCAGTCGCGGAAGGGTCCACGTGATGAGGTCGTCGGGGTGGATGGCCCGCTTCATCCAGATCGGGAGCAGCCTGGCGTCCGCCGAACAGATCCGGATGTCGAAGAGCAGCGCGAGCCCGAGCCCACCGCCCGCCGCGAGGCCGTTGAGCGCGCAGATCGTGGGCTTGGGCATCTCCAGCAAGCTCGTGCACCACCCGAAGAGCGGTTCGTGGGGCTGGATCGGCCACCCGCGACGATCTTCGGCCGTGAGATCCGCTCCGCTGCAGAACGCTCGGCCGGCACCTGTCATCACCAGCACCCGGGCCGCGTCGTCGCCCGCGACCTCCCCGATGAGTCGGTGGATGTCCTGCCGCATCTGGCCGTCGAACGAGTTCAGCCGTTCGGGCCTGTTGAGCGTCGCCAGCACGACACCGTCGTCCCGAGCCTCGACCTCGACGCCGGTGTACCCCTCGTAGCTACGCATGCGGCGAGAATAGGACGCCAGATGGAGGAGCAGACCATGACGCACGACTCGACCCTCGACGCTCCGGAGCTATACGGAGAGGGTGCCCGGTCACTGCAGGACCAGTTCGAGTCGCGGCGGCTGGCGGACCGACTCCGTGAGATCACCGTCCGCGAGGAGCTCGACGACAGACAGCAGGCCTTCATCGCGCGAGCCAGCTACTTCTTCTTGGCCACCGTGGACGCGGATGGGTTTCCGGACCTGAGCCACAAGGGGGGACGCCCCGGCTTCGTCCAGGTCGTGGATGGGAGCACCCTCCGCTTTCCGAGCTACGACGGCAACGGCATGTTCCGTAGCCTGGGCAACATCGTCGACACCGGCCGGGTCTCTCTGCTCTTCATCCGACAGGACGACAGACCGGTGCGCATTCGCATCCACGGCACTGCGCGGGTCCTCACCGATCCCGAGATCGTGGCCGAGTTCGAGGGTGCCGAAGCCGTGGTCGAGGTGAACGTCGGCCGTTCGTTCCCCAACTGCCCCCGCTACGTCCACGACCTGGTCACCGGCGAGCTCTCCGACGCGAGCCCCGGCGAAGGTCACGAGCCCCCTCAGCCCGAGTGGAAGACCTGGGACACCTTTGCGGACGTGCTCCCTGGTACTGCGCCGGAGGCGGAGGCCTAGTCTCGCCGCATGCAGGTCTACACCTCACTCCCCTACACCGATCTTCGCCAGGTCACCGACGCGGCGCAGACGGTCGAGGCCGCCGGCTACGACGGCGTGTCGGTGCCGGAGAACAAGCACGACCCCTTCCTCCCGCTCGCCGTCGCCGCCCTGGCGACCGAGAAGCTTCAGCTGGCCACCGGCGTGGCGATCTCGTTCCCGCGAAGTCCGATGATGGCGGCCAACGTCGGATGGGACCTGCAGCGGGCGAGCAACGGGCGATTCGAGCTCGGGCTGGGCAGCCAGGTGAAGGGCCACAACGAGCGACGGTTCTCGGTTCCGTGGCCCACCGAGCCAGGTGCTGGCCCCGCCCCGCGCATGCAGGAGTACGTCGAGTCCGTGCGCGCGATCTGGGACTGCTGGGTCACTGGCGACCCGCTCTCCTACGAGGGTGACCATTACTCGTTCACCCTCATGACGCCCAACTTCCGCCCTGACCCTCTCGACGGGCCACCCCCTCGCATCACGATCGCTGCCGTCGGTCCGGCGATGCTGCGGGTCGCCGGCCGAGTCTGCGATGGGGTCCGACTGCACCCGTTCTGCACCCGCGGCTACCTCGAGCGGCAGGTGCTCCCCGAGGTCCAGGCCGGGCTCGACCAGCGCGGACGCTCCCGGGAGAACTTCGTCATCTCGGGTGGCGGTTTCATCTGCACGGGGCCGGACGACGAGTCGGTGGCATCCGCGGTCGAGTGGGTGCGCTACCGGGTGGGCTTCTACGGGAGCACCCGCGCCTACTGGCCCGTCTTCGCCGAGCACGATCTGCTCGATCTCGGCCAGCAGCTCAATCACCTCTCGATGAACGACGGGTGGGACCAGATGGCTGGCCTGATCGACGACGACGTGGTCCGACTCTTCGCGGCCGTGGGGCGGCACGACGAGATCGCCGGGGAGATCGAAACCCGCCTCGGTGGAGTGTGCGACGCGGTCGGCACCAACGTTCTTCCCGGCGCGGAGGAACTTCCGCCGGACGTGATCCAGGACAT
>CAYUBX010000376.1:3337-4251 GCA_964443165.1 uncultured Acidimicrobiales bacterium | reverse complement strand
CGGCCCGGCATGGCCGCAGCCCGACATCGTCACGTAGATGAGACCGGGGTTCCTGGCGTGCACCGTGTCCCAGTCGAGGCCCCACGACTCGAGCACGCCCGCGCTGTAGTTCTCGATCAGGACATCGCAGTTCTCGATCAACCGCCGGACGACGCCGAGCGCGTCGGGGTGCTTGATGTCGAGCGTTGCCGAGCGCTTCGATCGGTTCCAGACGAAGTAGTACGGAAAGTCGGGTGAGTTGACGATCGTCGCCCGTTCCTCGGTCTGAATCTTGACGATGTCGGCGCCGAGATCGCCGAGCATGCGTGCGGCGAAGGGCCCGGCGAGCACCCAGGTGAAGTCGGCGACCCGTAGCCCGTCGAGCGGACGTTCCAGGGGCGCGTCGCTCGGGGAGCGCTGCCCGCGAGCATCCCATTCGGTGAGCAGATCATCGAGAGCGGTGTCCGCGTCGGCGGGCGCCTCGCTCTCGTGGTCGCCACCGCTGAACCGGACCAGTCGCCCCGGCGCGGTCACGCCACGAGGCGCGTCGAGCTCGCGGAAGAAACCACGGTGCTCGAACTGTGGGATCTCGGCCACGGCGGGAATGTCATGGACGCCGCCGAAGGCAACGTGGCGGTCCTGAGCGGTCCACCAGATGTCCATCGCGTCCTCGTCGGCGACCCAGCGGCGTATGCCGTCCATGATCTCGTCGATTCGTGCGAGCACCTCGGCGGGTTCGATGCCCTTCCACGCGAGCGCATCGTCGAACCCGGTCTCGAGCATCCAGTCGGAGAGGAGCTCGGCCGACGGCGTCGGGGTGATCATGGTGTAGCCGGTGCGGCACTGTGCGAGGTCGTAGGCACGCAACCAATGGAGCGCCCCCTGGCGCTCGGCCAGCTTGGGGATCGGTAGCAGGTCGTCGAAGAACCACTGCA
>CAYUBX010000376.1:0-3327 GCA_964443165.1 uncultured Acidimicrobiales bacterium | reverse complement strand
GTTCTCGATCGAGCCGGTGAGGACCTCGTGGATGGAGAGGTCGACGTGTCGGCCCCGCCCGTCGAGGCCGGCCGCGCGCACACCAGCGAGCGCGCTGATCGCGCCGAGGAAGCCGGCGTAGTTGTAGGCCTGCCAGCCCCAGATGTTGAGCGGTCGGTCGGGGAGCCCGGTCACGGCCATCACGCCGCCGAGCGCGGATGAGACGAGGTCAGAGCTCTTCCAGTGGGCGCGTGGCCCGTCGAGCCCGAAGGGGGTGATCGACACCTGGACGAGCGACGGGTTGGCCTCGAGGAGACGTTCGTGGCCGAGGCCGAGCTCCGCGAGTTCGCCGGGCGCGCGGGTCTCCACGAGAACGTCAACCCGTTCGACGAGGCGCAGGTAGGACTCGCGGCCACCCTCGGTCGAGAGATCCAGCCGGGAGCGCCGCTTGTCTGCGTCGTACCACCAATCGAGCACTCCGCCGAAGCTCGCCGCTTCACCGGCCATCGGCCGACCCATCGAGCCTGCTGCGCTGACCCGGATGACGTCGGCGCCCATCCCAGCGAGCAGCTTGGTCGCGAAACGACCGCTGTCGTCGGTGTCGTCGACGATCCGAAGACCGGCGAGCGGTCCCGTCATCCGGACGTGCCGATGAAGCCCTCGGCGAAGGCGTCGAGCGAGCGCCGGATCTCGTCGACGTCACCCGTGTTGAGCGACAGGACGAGTTCGTCTGCGCCGGCGCGCCCGTAGGCCTCGATCGTCTCCGAGTCGATGCGCGCCATGTCGAGCCGAACCTGGACGACGCCCGGCACGCCCTCACGACCGACGGCCTCGGCTTCGCCGCGGATGGCGGCCAGCCGATCCGCCACCCCGTCGGGCGAGACCATCATCGGATGCCACCCGTCGCCGAGCCGCGCGACGCGACGCAACGCCGGCGGCCGATTGCCGCCGATGATGATCCGGGGATGCGGATCCTGAAGTGGCTTGGGGCTGGTGACGACGTTCTCGAACGAGAAGTGATCGCCGTCGAAGGTGGCTTCGTCCTCGGTCCACAGACGGAGCATCACCTCGATGAACTCGTCGGAGTAGCGACCCCGTCCGTCGTAGTCGACCCCGAGGACGTCGTTCTCCTCAGGGAGGCTTCCGACGCCCAGCCCCACGTCGAGCCGTCCTCCGCTGAGGTGGTCGAGAGTCGCGATCTCCTTCGCGAGCACCATCGGGTGCAGGTACGGCATCACGAGAACGCTGGTGCCGAGGCGAACTCGCTGGGTTTGAGACGCGATCCAGGTGAGGGTCACGAGGGCGTCGTGATACGGCTGCTGACCCAGTCGGTCGTGGACGTAGCCGATGTTGATGACGTGGTGGTTGACCCACACCGAGTCGAATCCGACCTGCTCGGCGTGAACACCGAGCTCGACCACCTGGTGAGGGTCGTCGACGCCGAAGTTGTTGGGGACCGTGAAACCGAACTGCATCGCTCAGTCCACCGGCGTGGCGCACAGCCCGGCGAGACTGCCGATCGACGTGTCGCGGCGGGGCTGGCGGATCTCGTGACGGTCCCGGCCGTTGGTGGTGTAGCCGATGGAGAGACCCGTCTCGGGGTCGGCCCAGGCGAGCTGACCACCCGCACCGTTGTGGCCGAAGGCACCGGCCGACACCGTGCGGCCGAGCCCCCGCATGTTCGACATGCCGTCGTCGCCGGCGAGGATGAGCCCCAGCGAGCGGTTGGCCGGCACGCCCATCGGGTCGGGCAGCGAGTTGCGGACCCGGCCGGTGGTGTCAGCCAACATGTCCGGCTCCCAGATCTCGTCCGGGTTGTGGAGGAGGCCCTGATAGAAGAGCGCGAGATCGACTGCGCGGGCGTAGCCGCCGCCGCCCGGCACGCCGAGCTCTTTCACCTTCGGCTCGTTGAAGCGCAGGATCAGTTCGTCGGTGACCTCGGTCGCCGGGAGCTCGCGGACGCCGAACGCAGCCTCCAGTTCGTCGGGCGTTGCGTTCTCGCCGGTGACGACCAACTCGGTGATGTCGCCCTGAGCCGCCGCCGGGATCCCGAGAAGGCGCGGCAGGCCGAGTGGCTCGGTGACCCGACGGTGGACTTCGTCGCGGTAGTCGTTGCCGGTCACGACCTCCATGATTTCGGCCATGACCCAGTGCGCTGTCGTGGGGTGGTACTCGAACCGGGTGCCGGGCTCCCAGTTGAGGCGCCACCGCGCGAAGGCTTCGAGGCGACCCTCTCTGGTGAACCACGCGGGAGGCCCGAGGGGCGCGTGCGGGAAACCCGAGGTGTGGAGCATCACCTGCTCCACCGTGATCTGGTCCTTGTCGTTGGACCCGAACTCGGGCACGTAGCTCGCCACCGTTGCCTTCTCGTCGACCGCTCCCTCGCTGATCAGCTGCCACATGGCCGCCGCGACGAAGGCCTTGGTGGCCGAGAAGATGCAGTAGCGACTGTCGTCGGTGGCATCGCCGAAGGTCTGCTGGGCGACGATCTCGCCCTCGAATCCGAGGGCGATCTGACAGCTCGGCAGCAACCCGGCGTCGACCTCTTGACGGCATCGGTCGAGGAGTGTGTCGACCCGTTCCTGGATGACTGTGCGTCCGCTCACCCTCCGGGGTCTAGCACCAACCGTGCGCCGCTCGCCTCGTTCGCTGCTCGACGGCAACCGTACGGAAAATTTTCGCGGGTTCTCTCTCCTGAATTTGCGTTCAGTAAGCGCCGTCGTTAATGTCCCGATCGATCGTTCGGTACGGGTCCTGGGTCATCCAGGTGCGACCCAGCACCCACGCCGAGCGTGACCAGCTGGCACCACTTTCCACGGGGGAGGTGTCAGCAGCGAAAAAAGGGGGGGGAGCCTGAGGCTTCGGCTAGGCGACCGATCTTCCCTACAACGCACGGACAGCGATGGACGGGGCGCCCGAAATGGGTGCCCCGTCCTTTCTTTTCCTCCTTCCGCCAACTCGTGGTGCCACCGGGGTCTCTCTGGAAGCTGGCAGGCGGGGGACCTAGGTTCTGGTGGCCGGCCACAAGAGGCGGAGGGGGACACAGATGAGTGACGAGATCGAGTTCGGGCTCGCGATGCGACGGTCCGATCAGGTGGCGGAGCAGGCCAAGCAGATCGAAGACCTCGGGTACGACTACGCGACCACGGGGGAGCACGTGTTCTTCCACGTGCCGTGCTCGAACGCGTTCATCTCGTTGGCGGTCGCGGCCGGCGCGACGACGCGCCTCAAGCTGATGTCGTCGATCACCCTCCTGCCCCTCTATCCCGCAGTGCTCGCGACGAAGATGGCGGCCGCACTCGACGTGGCGTCGGGTGGTCGCTTCCATCTGGGCATCGGCGTCGGCGG